>JALYWY010000322.1 GCA_030852475.1 Actinomycetota bacterium
CCGACATCCAGCAGGCGCTGGACGAGCTCGGCTTCGAGGAGCCGACGCCGATCCAGGAGCAGGCGATCCCGGAGCTGCTCGGCGGCCACGACGTGATCGGCCAGGCCCAGACCGGGACCGGCAAGACCGCCGCCTTCGGGTTGCCGCTGCTGCAGTACCTCGACCCCGAGAACGACGAGGTGCAGGCGATCGTCCTCACCCCGACCCGAGAGCTCTGCATCCAGGTGACCCAGGCGCTGCGCACCTTCGCCGAGCACCTGCCGATCGAGATCGTCGCCGTCTTCGGCGGCGCTCCGATCCGCTCGCAGCAGTCGCAGCTGCGCTCCGGCGCGCATGTGGTCGTGGCGACCGTGGGGCGGATGATGGACCTGATGTCGCGGCGCTCGCTGGTCCTCACCGCGGCCCGCTACGTCGTCCTCGACGAGGCCGACGAGATGCTCGACCTCGGCTTCATCGAGGACGTCGAGAAGATCCTGCGGATGTGCCCGAGCGGGCGCCAGACGGCGCTCTTCTCGGCGACGATGCCGCCGCCGATCAAGAAGCTCGCCGAGGGCTACATGTACGACCCGGTGACGATCAAAATCACCCCCAAACAGCTGACGGTCGACAAGATCTCCCAGGCCTTCGTCGAGGTTCCCGCCAAGGAGAAGGCCTCGCGCCTGGTCGAGCTGCTGAAGACCGAAGAGCCCGAGCAGGCGATCATCTTCACCCGGACCAAAATCGGCGCCTCGAAGCTGGAGAAGACGCTGAAGGACAAAGGCCTCGACGTGAAGGCGCTGCACGGCGATCTCAGCCAGGGGGTCCGCGACGGGGTGATGATCTCCTTCAAGGACCACCGGGTGCGGTTGCTGGTGGCGACCGACATCGCCGCCCGCGGGCTCGACGTCGAGCACGTCACCCACGTCATCAACTACGACGTGCCGAACTCCTCGGAGACCTACGTGCACCGGATCGGGCGGACCGGCCGGGTCGGCCGCACCGGTCGCGCGATCACCTTCGTCACCCCCGACCAGCGCGACGAGATCGCCCGCATAGAGCGCGACGTGAAGACCTCGATCGGCGAGTGGGAGACCCCGGAGGAGCGGCTCGAACACGCGCCGCGCCCGCGGCGGCGGGAGCGCCGGCAGCCGGCGGCTGAGGCCAACGGCGACGGCAAGGCCGAGACCACGAAGCTGTTCGTCAACCGCGGCGAGAACAGCGGCATCAACGAGGAGGCGCTGCGCTGGGCGCTGCGCGAGGGCGCCGTGCTCCCCGAGGAGGCCGTCCACGACGTCCGCGTCCTCCACCGCTTCTCCTTCGTCGAGGTCGATCCGGACCTGGCCGAGCGCACCGTCGAGTACCTCGACGGCACCAAGCTCGAGGGCAAGGAGATCCGCCTCGAGATCGCTAAGAGCTAGGAGGGCTCTCAGCGCGCCTGAGCGGTCAGCTCGGCGACTGTTTCCAGCAGCAGGTCGAAGTCGATCGGCTTGGTGACGTAGCCGTCGATCGCGAGGTCGGTGGGAGCGTTGGCGTCGTCGCGGTTCTGGTGGGCGCTGACGATCAGGGCCGGTATCTCCCAGCCGGCGCCGCGCAGCTCCCGCAGGGCGTCGATCCCGGATTTGCGCGGCATCATCGCGTCGAGCAGCAGCATGTCGGGGACGACGCCGCCTGCGATGTGGTCGAGCACCTCCTGGCCGTCCTCGGCGGTCTCGACCGTGTGACCGGCCATCTCCAGCCGCGTCCGCATCAGCAGCAGGATCGTCTCCGAGTCGTCCGCGACCAGGATCGTCGCCATCAGCCTGCCTCCGCCGGCGCCGGGGTGATCGCGACGGGCAGCCGGACCCTGAAGGTCGAGCCCTGGCCGACGGTCGATTCGGCGCTGATGCTGCCGCCGTGGAGCTCGACCAGCGATTTCGAGATCGCCAGGCCGAGACCGGTGCCGCCGACGCGTTGGGTCAGCCCGGCGTCGCCGCGGGTGAAGCGGTCGAAGATCCGCTCCAGCTGTTCTGCGGGGATTCCCGGTCCGTCGTCGGTCACGCTGATCTCAACCTCGGCGCCGAGAGTACGCGTCGATACCTCGATGGACGCACCTTCGGGCGAATACTCATGCGCATTCGTAATCAGATTCACCAGTATTTGTCGTATTCGGTCGGGCTCGACGTTGATCAACGGCAGGCTGGGCTGGACGTGTTCCGTGAGCGACTGGTTCCCGGCCTCCGTTTGAGCGCGCATCGTACGCACCACGTCTTCGATCAGCGGCGCGACCTCGGTCGGCTGCGGCCGGATCGAGAGACGGCCGGCGTCGGAGCGGGCGAGATCGAGGAGGTCGTTCAGCAGCCGCACCAGGTGGCGGCAGTTGTCGAGGATGATTTCGACCGTCTCCCGCTGGCGCGGGGTCAGCGAGTCGGCGTCCAGCATCAGCAGCTCGGCGAACCCCTGGACCGAGGTGAGCGGGCTGCGGAGCTCGTGCGAGGCGGTGAGGACGAACTCGTCTTTGAGCCGGTCGAGCTGTTCGCGGCGGCTCTCCTCCTGCTCGAGCTCCTCGGCCATCTCGTTGAAGGCGGCGCCGAGCGTCGCCGTCTCGGAGA
>JALYWY010000133.1 GCA_030852475.1 Actinomycetota bacterium
AAGTCGACGAGCTGCTGATGGCGGAGATCGCCGAGCACCGCAAGCACCCGGACCTCGCCGAGCGCGAGGACATCCTCTCGATGCTGATGCTGGCCGAGTTCGAGGACGGCTCGCGGATGGAGGACCGCGAGCTGCGCGACCAGCTGATGACGCTGCTGCTGGCCGGGCACGAGACGACCGCGACCGCGCTCGCCTGGACCTTCGACCTGCTGCTGCGCCACCCGGCGGAGCTGGCGCGCCTGCGCGAGTCGCTCGCGGCCGGGGAGGAGGACTACCTGCGGGCGACGATCTCGGAGTCGCTGCGGCTGCGGCCGGTGATCCCGCTGGCGGGGCGGCGGCTGGCCAAGGACCTCGTCGCCGACGGGATGACGCTGCCGGCCGGGACCGACGTCACCCCGGCGATCTGGCTGACCCACACCCGCGCCGACATCTATCCCGAACCCTTCGCCTTCAAACCCGAGCGCTTCCTCGGGGACGGCCCCGACACCTACGCCTGGATCCCCTTCGGCGGCGGCGTCCGCCGCTGCATCGGCGCCGCCTTCGCCGAGTTCGAGATGCGGATCGTCCTGCGCGAGGTGCTGACCCGCTGCGAGCTCCGCAAGGCCAGTCCGCAGCCCGAGCGCACGGGCCGCCGCAACATCACCCTCTCGCCGAAAGAGGGAACGCCGGTCGTCGTCACCTCACGCGAACCGGCCCGCGAGCCGGTCGCAGTCTGACAACACGTTTCGAAGCTTTTTGTCTACACTCCTCCCCCATGGAGGCACTTCTGGAGAGGGAGGAGGAGCAGGTGGAGAGCTGGAATGACGACCGGCTGGACGAACTGAGTCAGACGATGAAAGAAGGATTCGCGCAGGTGGACAAGCGCTTCGAACAAGTGGACAAGCGCTTCGAACAGGTGGACCAGCGCTTCGTTCTCCTCGAAGGGGAGATCAAAAAAGGCTTCGAGCGCCTCGACGATCGCATCTTCAAAGTAATGATCCTGATGCTCGTCTTCTGCGGGGGCCTCCTCAGCACCCTGCTCGTTGCTCTTTTGGGGATCGGCGGAAGCTAGGCGGAGCCGGACTTCGCCGGCGAGTACGGGTGCTCCTTCGCCCAGTCGGCGATCGCGCCGGAGCCGGAGATCACCTCGCCGTCGTCGAGGACGAGGATCGGCACCGCCGTCTGGCCGCTCAGCTTCTTGACCTCGGCGCGGTCCTTCTCCCGGCTGCGCCAGGTCCAGGGCATCAGCCGGTAGCCGCCGACGGTCTTCAGCTCGTACTCGTAGCCGGCATCCTCGAGCGCGTTGCCGGCCTTCGCGCATGGGTGGGCGAAGCCCGGGCCCATCGTCTTCGTGCCGCAGGTGTAGAGGATCATCGGATCAGCCTAAGGGCCCCACTTGTCCGGTAGCAAGTGCTACATTCGTAGCATGTACGTAGAAGTTGCCTCGCGAGAGTTGCGCAATGACACCGCCGGTCTGCTGCGGCGAGTCGAGCAGGGGGAGACGATCGTGATCACGCGGAGGGGCAAGCCGGTGGCTGATCTGGTGCCCCACAAAGAGGAAGCCCGCTGGCTCGGTCCGGCCGAGGCGAGCGAGCTCGTTACCAGGTTCTCCGCAGACTCAGGTCTGCGTGTTGACCTCGAGCGGCTCGCCGGCGACACCACCGATGACCTAGGACCGCTTCGATGAGCGATCGGCCTGAGCGCGGCCTCCTCGATACCTCCGTCTTCATCGCCGCCGAGAGCGGCCGCGCTCTCAGATCCGAGGCGATGCCGCTGGCAAGCGCGATCTCGAGCATAACCAGGGCGGAGCTGCGAGTGGGGGTCTTTGCCGCCGAGAGCATCGAGATCCGCGATCGCCGCATCGCCACGCTAGAAGCGTCAGCGCGATTTCCGGTTCTGCCCGTCGATGATGAGGTCGCTCGAGCTTGGGCACAGATGCGCGTCTACCTCGCCGCTGCTAACCGTAGTTTCAACGTCAACGACATGTGGATCGCGGCGACCGCTGCGGCATATGAGGTACCCGTGCTGACTCAGGATGCGGACTTCAACGCGCTCAACGGCGTGGTGGGACTCACCGTAATTCCGGTCTGATGGCTCCTTAATCGACTTCGAGCGCTCTGGCGACCTCTTCGCCGGCGCGTTCGCCCGACTGCACCGCCCCGTCCATGTAGCCGCTCCAGACGGTCGCGGTCTCGGCGCCCGCCCAGTGCAGGAGGCCGACGGGAGCTCGCAGGGCGCGGCCGTATTCGGTCCAGCCGCCGGTGGTCATCAGGCAGCCGTAACAGCCCCGCGTCCACTCCTCGTCGGCCCAGACCCGCTCGACGAAGCGCTCGGGGCGTGCCGCCCGCTCGCCGAAGAGCCGCGCGTGCCCGGCGAGGACCGCCTGACGTCGCTCTGCCGCCGGGCGCGCTCCCCACTCGCGGGCGAGGCGGCCCTCGAGGAACCCGAGCAGCACGCCGGGGCTGCCGTCGGGCGGCGAGTTGTCGAAGACGACGCGGGCGGGGCCGGCGTCGCTGGCCGCCTGGCCGGAGAGCCCCTCGCCGCGCCAGAACGGCTCCTCGTAGATCGCCATCGTCTTGATCACCGTTCCCTGCGGCATCCGCTGGGTCAGCTGGTCGCGCAGCGCCGGCAGGGGCGGGTCGTAGGAGATCCGCCCGGCCAGGGTCGGCGGCACCGCGACGATCGCCCGCTTGGCGCGGACGGTAAGCGCCGCACCCGGTTCTCCGCCGTCAGCGTGAAGCACGACACCGTCGCCGCCGTGCTCGATCCGCCGCACCGGCGCACCCAGCCGCAGGCGCTCGCCGCCGAGCTGCTCCGCCAGCAGCAGCGGGATGCGCTGCGAGCCGCCGTGGAAGCGGTCCTGCTGGGCGCCGCCGCCGGTGCCGACGAGGCGGTTGAAGCCGCCGCCGGAGTGGGTGTAGAAGAGGATGTGCAGGAGCGAGACGTCGGCGGGCTCGGCCGCCCAGACCCCCTCCGTCGCCAGCTCGAAGAGGCTGCGCGCCGCGGCGGTGCGGGTGTTGCGCCGGACCCAGGTCTCGAAGGTCTGCCCGTCCCAGCGCCTCGCCTTCGGCGCCGCCCAGGGTTCCTCCAGCGGCACCTGCCGCGCCATCCGGTCGAGCCGCGCCCGCGCCTGTTCGAGATCGGCCAACGCCAGCGGTGAGATCGCCCGGGAGAGATCGCGCACCAGCTCGATCCGGGTGTCGGTGAGGGCGCCTTCGTAAGAGGACCGCTTGCCGCCGAACTCGATCAGGTGCCGCCCCTCGTCGTGCGTCGGGAAGGTGTCGACGCCGAGCTCGGCGGCGAGTGCGGCGATGCGCGCCTGGCCAGGGCCGATCCACTGACCGCCGACCTCGACCACCTTGCCGCCGCCGATCTCCTCGTTGAGGATCCGGCCCCCGACCCGGTCGCGCGCCTCCAGCACGAGCGGCTGCAGACCGGCCGCCGCCAGCCGCCTCGCCGCGACCAGCCCGGCGAGGCCGGCGCCCACAATCGCGACGTCGGCCTCGAGCTGCTCGGTCATCGCCTCAGGATCGCAGCGCTTCGAGGCGCTCGAAGATCTCGGGCAGGTGCGTCAGGTAGGCGCCGTAGTCGAAGACGGCGTCGAGGTCGAGATCCGGCGCGGCCTCGCCGATCAGGTCGCGGAACTCGGTGCGGGTGTCCCAGGCGCGCTGGGCGTTCTCCTGGACGACGCGGTAGGCGTCGTCGCGGGTCATCCCCGACTCGACCAGGGCGGTGAGGGCGCGCTGGCTGAACAGGGCACCGTAGGTGAGGCCGAGGTTCTCGCGCATCCGCTCCTCGTTCACCTGCATCCCCGAAGCCACCTTGGTCGCCAGGTCCTGCATATAGTCGAGGGCGATCGTCGCGTCGGGCAGGATCACCCGCTCGGCGCCGGAGTGGGAGATGTCGCGCTCGTGCCAGAGGGCGACGTTCTCGATCCCCGTCTGCGAGTAGCCGCGCAGCACCCGGGCGAGACCGGTGATCCGCTCGGTGCGGATCGGGTTGCGCTTGTGGGGCATAGCCGAGGAGCCCTTCTGGCCGGCGGAGAACGGCTCTTCGACCTCGCGCACCTCGGTTTTCTGCAGGTTGCGCACCTCGGTCGCGAACCGCTCCAGCCCGGCGCCGGCGATCGCGATCGCCGCCAGCAGCTCGGCGTGGCGATCGCGCGGGACGACCTGGGTGGCGACGTCCTCGCGCCCGAGGCCGAGTTTCTGCATCACCCGCGCCTCGACCGCCGGCGGTACCGAGGCGTAGGTGCCGACCGCCCCGGAGAGCTTGCCGACCGCGAGCTGGGCGAAGGCCTCCTCCAGGCGGTCGAGATTGCGGTCGGCCTCGAAGGCGAATCCCGCCAGGCGCAGGCCGAAGGTGGTCGGCTCGGCGTGGACGCCGTGGGTGCGGCCGACGCAGAGGGTGTCGCGGTGCTCGAGCGCCCGCGTGACCAGCGCGTCGCGGTAGCCGCAGGCGCTGGCGAGGACGATTTCCCCCGCCCTGCGCAGCTGCAGCGCCAGGGCCGTGTCGAGCACGTCAGAGGAGGTCAGCCCGTAGTGGATCCAGCGGCCGTGCTCGCCGACCGACGCCGCGACGACGTCGACGAAGGCGGCGACGTCGTGGTCGGTCACCTTCTCGCGCTCGTCGACCGCCTCGACC
>JALYWY010000328.1 GCA_030852475.1 Actinomycetota bacterium
TGGCGATGGGGCGGGCGATCGTCCGCGACCCGAAAGCGTTCCTGATGGACGAGCCGCTCTCCAACCTCGACGCGAAGCTGCGGGTGCAGATGCGGACCGAGGTGGCGAAACTGCAGTCGAAGCTGGAGACGACGACGGTCTACGTCACCCACGACCAGACCGAGGCGATGACCCTCGGCGACCGGGTCGCGGTGATGCGGGCGGGCGTGCTGCAACAGGTGGGGACGCCGGCCGAGCTCTACGACAACCCGGTCAACCTCTTCGTCGCCGGCTTCATCGGCTCACCGGCGATGAACTTCATGCCGGGCGAGATCGGCGGCGGCAAGCTGAACCTGCCGATCGGCGAGGTCGACCTCGACAAGCTCGACGTCAAGGGCGGGGGCGACGGCCAGGTGATCGCCGGCATCCGCCCGGAGAACTTCGAGGACGTCGAGGTAATCGGCGACCTCAAGGAGGAGCGCGGCGTCACCTTCGAGGCCGAGATCGACCTGGTCGAGTCGCTCGGCTCGGACCTCTTCGCCTACTTCCACATCGAATCCGAAGGCGTCCAGTCCGACCAGCTCGCCGACATCGTCGAAGAGAGCCTCGAGGAAACCGGCGCCGGCGAAATCCGCGAGGGCCACGAGCAGATAGTCGCCCGCCTCGACCCGACCAGCAAAGTCAAGCGCCGCGAGACCGTCCAGCTCTGGGCCGACACCGCGAAACTGCACCTCTTCGACCCCGAGAGCGGCGAGAGCCTGCGGGAAAAATCAGGCGGCGGCGACCAAAGCTGACATCAGCGCGACGGCCTGCTCGTCATCCAGTCCCTGCGCCCTGGTGAGGTCCTGCCAGGTGCGGAAGGCGAGGGCGTGGCCGATCGCGGCGCGGGTGCGCTTGGCGGCGTTGCCGCGCAGGCCCCTCCCCCGCAGCAGGATCTTGACGGCCTCGTCGAGGAAGGTGCGGAAGCCTCCCATCAGCTCGTCGACGATCGGGACGGTGGGCGCGTCGCGGAGGAGCTTGTCGAGCATCTCCTCGTTGCGGCCGTAGAAGGCGTAGAGCTCGGCCAGGGCGGTGTCGAGGCGCTCGGGCGGGTCCTCGATCGCCGCCCAGCGGCCGATGTCGGGGGGCGGGTTGGCTTCGGCCCAGTGGGCCGAGCAGGCGCCGAACAGGGCTCGCTCGTCGGGGAAGTGCCGGTAGAGGGTCGAGCGGCGGACGCCGGCGTGCTCGGCGACGGCGCTCATCGTGGTCTGGGCGGGGCCGAGGGTGCCGTGAAGCTCGACGGCGCTTTCGGTGATCCGCAGCCGCGTCTGCGCCTCGGCTTCGGCGCGGCTCTTCTTCTCGTACTTACGCTTTTTATCGGGCATATGTGTACGACGAATCTTGACAGATCGGGAAGATCTGCTCTAGTCTCTTTTCACGCAACACTAATGTCCAATGAAAAGGAGATGAACGATGGCAACGGTTATCGGTCCAGGCGACGGCAAGGCGGGCTTCCTCGGCAGCATCGGGGTCCGCTTCATGATCGACGGCGAGGACGCGGGCGGGGACTTCTCCCTGGTCGAACACCCGCTCTCCCCGCGGGCGCTGGCGGCGCCGCTGCACCGGCACACCCGCGAGGACGAGTACAGCTTCGTGCTCGAGGGGCGGATGGGCGGCCTGCTCGGCGATGACGTGGTCGAGGCCGGGCCCGGCGACCTCGTCTTCAAGCCGCGCAACGAGTGGCACACCTTCTGGAACGCCGGCGACGAGCCCTGCCGGATCCTCGAGATCATCGCGCCGGCCGGCTTCGAGCACTTCTTCGAGGAGCTGGTCGACATGGGCGGCGTGCTCGCGGCCAGCGAGGAGGAGCTCACGGCGCTCAACGACCGCTACGGGCTGGAAATGAAACCGGAGACCGTTCCCGGGCTGCTGGAGCGGTTCGGCTTGGTGATCGGCGAGCCGGTCAGCACCGCGCTGCAGCTTGCGTAGCCGCCCCAGACCACGCAAATAGCGGCAGTCGGAGATGGACCAGGTAGCCGCTTGGCGCTGCTACCCTGCGCAGGTAGGCAGTCTGTCTGCCTGCGCGTCCGTCTTCAATCGCCAGCGAGGAACACGCGCTTTTGACTCCCGACCAGGGGTTCAGCATCGATCGCGAGGGGCCGCGAGAGGAATGCGGCGTCTTCGGCGTATACGCACCCGGGCACGAGGTCGCCCGCCTCGCCTACTTCGGGCTCTACGCGCTGCAGCACCGCGGGCAGGAGTCGGCCGGGATCGCCACCGCCGAGGGCGGGATGATCACGACGCTCCGCGACCAGGGACTGGTCTCCCAGGTCTTCGACGAGGAGAAGCTGCGGGCGCTGGAAGGGGACATGGCGATCGGCCACGTCCGCTACTCGACCACCGGCGGCGGCTCCTGGGAGAACGCGCAGCCGATCTGGCGCGACGACGGCCGCGAGGTCGCCCTCGCCCACAACGGCAACCTCACCAACGCGGTCGAGCTCTGGGGTGAGCTGAAGGAGAAGGGACTGCAGTTCCGCGGCACCTCCGACTCGGAGATCATGGCCGCCCTGCTCTCCTCCCACGAGGGGAGGATGATCGAGGACGCGGTGGCCGACGTGATGCCGCGCCTGCAGGGCGCCTACTCGACTGTTGTGATGACCAAGCGGGCGATCGTCGCCTTCCGCGACCCGCACGGGATCCGGCCGCTCAGCCTGGGGCGGCTCGGCGACCGCTTCGTCGTCGCCTCCGAGAGCTGCGCCTTCGACATCATCGGCGCCGAGCTGATGCGCGAGGTCCACCCCGGCGAGATGGTCTCGCTGACCGAGCGCGGGCTGGAGACGCGCCAGGTGGTGAAGACCGAGCGCCGCGCCAGCTGCGTCTTCGAGCACATCTACTTCTCCCGCCCCGACAGCCGCCTCGAGGGCA
>JALYWY010000137.1 GCA_030852475.1 Actinomycetota bacterium
TAGAAGGCCGAGATCCCGCACCAGCTGTAGTAGTAGGGGCCGGCGCTCGCCTTCAGTTTCGGGTTGGAGTCGACCCGTTTCACCACCGTCGCGTCGATTCCGACCCCGCAGGCGAAGACGAAGTAGCGGTCGTCCACCATCCCGAGATCGACTTTGCGCGGCTTCCAGTCGTCAGCGAGCGAGAGCAGGTGCTCGGTCGCGTCGACCACGTCGTTGGGAATCCCCAGCGTCTGGCAGACCACGTTGGTCGAGCCGCCCGGCAGCACCGCCACCGGCAAATCGGTGCCGGCGAGCCCGTTGGCAACCTCGTTCAGCGTCCCGTCGCCTCCGAAGGCCACCACCACGTCATAACCCCCGTCCTTGGCCTCGCGCCCGATCTCGGTCGCATGGTTCTGCGCCTGCGTAGAGACCGCTTCGACGTCGAACCGCCCCTGCAGCGCGTAGACCACCAGGTTTTTCAGCCGGTCCGAGACCGTCGTCGCGTACGGATTGACGATCAACAGCATCCGCTTCTTGGCGGGTTTGCGGCGGCGAAGGGAGCGAAGCTGCGCGGACACGGACGGTGGAGCCTAATGCCGAGGCGCTCGCCTAGGCTGCCGCCGATGGTCGACCGACGCGAGCTGGGGGCGATCTTCGTCGGGGGAGCGCTGGGGGCGCTGCTGCGGGTGGGGCTGGGGGAGGCGTTTCCGGCCGGAGAGGCCGACTGGCCCTGGGCGACCTTCCTGGTCAACGCGATCGGGGCCGCCCTGCTCGGCTACTGGTTCATGGCCCTGCCGCACGCGAGCTACCGGCGGCCGCTGCTGACGACCGGGTTCTGTGGGGCGCTGACGACCTTCTCGACCGTCCAGCTGGAGCTGCTGGAAATGATCGACGCCGGCAGGGTCGGGCTGGCGTTCCTGTACCTGACGGTCAGCATCGCCGCGGGCCTGGTGGGCGTACAGGCGGCGACCGTCGCCGCGCGCCGGGCGGGGATGACGTGAGCTGGGTCGCTTGGGTGGGGGTGGCCCTGCTCGGAGGATTTGGGGCGCTTGCCAGGTTCGGGCTGACGCTGCTCGTCGCCGATCGCCTGCACTCTCGCTTCCCGCTCGGCACCCTCGCCGTCAACCTCAGCGGCGCCTTCCTGCTCGGCTTGCTGGCCGGAACCTCGCTGGACGGCGACACCCGCCTCGTCCTCGGCGCCGGCGCGCTCGGCGCCTACACCACCTTCTCGACCTGGATGCTGGAGACGCAGCGGGTGGGGGAGGCGGGAAGGCAGCGACTGGCGGTCGCCAACGTCCTGCTCAGCGTCGTGCTTGGGCTGGCCGCCGTCTACCTCGGCCGCCTGCTCGGCACCAGCTTCTAGGTCGCTTCGTAGCGGATAGCCGAGCCGTCGTCGGCTTCGCGCACCCGGCCCTCGTTGACGAGCAGATCGGCGTGGCCGATCACCTCGGAGAGGGTGAGGAAGGCCTGGGTGACGGCGACGTTGCCCCAGAGGGCCTGGGCCAGCTCGTAGGCGTTGCGGGGGCGCTCGGCGATCAGGCGGTGGATCTTCTCCTTGCGGCGGTCGTGGCCGGCGAGGCGGGAGTCGATCAGGGCGACGTGGTCGGTGATCGGCTCGCCGTGGCCGGGGAGGACGATCTCGGCCGGCATCTCCCTGGTCCTGCGCAGCGACTCGATGTAGGTGACCAGCGCCTGGGTGCGCTGCGAGGACCCGTCGAGCGGGCGGGTGATCAGCGGGTTGGAGGAGATGTGGGGGAGGAGGTGGTCGGCGGCGATCAGGATCTGTCGCTCGGCGTCCCAGAAGACGGTGTCGGAGGGGCTGTGACCCGGGCGGTGCAGGGCTTCGAGGCGCCGATCGCCGAGCTCCAGCGCCCCGCCGTCCTCGAGCGGCCGCGTCACGGTCACGTGCGAGCCCCACCCGCGGAAGCTGCGGGAGACGCTGCGAAGCGCCACGGTCACGTCCTCGGGAATGCCGTTGCGTCGCATCACCTCGACCGCGAACTCGTCGTCGCGCTCGGCGTCCTCCTCGAAGGAGGCGAGTCGCTCGGCCGCCGCTCCCAGGGCAGCCACCTCGGCGCCGGAGTGCTCGACCAGGATCTCGACCAGGCCCAGATGGTCGATGTGCTGGTGGGTGACGACGATCAGCTCGAGGTCGTCGATCGAGTGGCCGCGCTCGCCCAGGCGTGCGGTCAGCTCGTCGAGCGCCTTGCCCGAGTTCGGCCCGGTGTCGACGAGCGTCAGCGGCTCGTCCTCGATCAGGTAGCAGTTGACCCGCCCGACCGCGAACGGGGTCGGGATCGCGAAGCGGTGGATGCCGGCGAGCGCCGCCTGCTCGAGCGCTTCCTCCGGCGTCGCCGTCACGCCCGGATCAGGCCCAGAACCTCGTCGCGCCGCCGTTCCATGTCCTCCTGGGAGACCAGCGACTCGAGGTTCAGCCGCAGCAGCGGCTCGGTGTTGGAGGGGCGGACGTTGAAGTGCCACTCGTCGTAGTCGATCGAGATCCCGTCGAGGCGGGTGAGCTCGCCGTCGGAGTAGCGCTCGGCGATCTCCTCCATTTTGGCCTTCTGGTCGGCGACCTCGGAGTTGATCTCACCGGAGATGAAGTAGCGGGAACGGAACTCCTCCATCAGCTCGGCCAGCGTGCGGCCGTCGAGCGAGAGCAGCTCCAGCACCAGCAGCGCCGGAATCGTTCCCGAGTCGGCGTTCCAGAAGTCGCGGAAGTAGTAGTGGCCGGAGACCTCGCCGCCGAAGGCCGCGCTCTCCTCGCGCATCCGCGCCTTGAAGAAGGCGTGACCGACCCGGGAGAGGTCGGAGCGGCCGCCCTCGGCGGCGACCAGGTCTGGCACCGCCCGGCTCGAGCGCGGGAGCGTCGCGCTGTCCAGCGAGCGCGGCCTGAACGAGATCCGGGCGCACATCGAGAACGGGCTGCCCGACGCCCCGGGCGGCGGCAGCCACGAGAGCGTCGACATCTACGCCGACTTCCAGAAGGAAGCGATCAAGGTCATCGACGCGGACGCGATCAAGCCGTTGAAGGTGGTGCTCGACGGCGGCAACGGCATGGCCGGGCCGATGGTCGGCCCGCTGCTCGAGCGGCTGGGCCTCGACCTCGTGACCACCTACTGGGAGCCGGACGGCGAGTTCCCCGACCACGAGCCCAACCCCCTGCTCGAGGAGAACCGCCGCTTCATCGTCGACAAGGTCCGCTCCGAGCAGGCCGATCTCGGCATCGCCTGGGACGGGGACGCCGACCGCTGCTTCTTCATCGACGACACCGGCCGCTTCGTGGACGGCGACTTCCTCACCGCCCTGCTCGCCGAGTCGATCCTCTTCAAGCAGCCGGGCGCCGACATCCTCTACGACGTCCGCGCCTCCCGCGCAGTCCCGGACACGGTCTCGGCGCACGGCGGCACACCACACGTCAACCGGGTCGGTCACGCCTTCATGAAGCGGGCGATGCGCGAGCACTCGGCGGAGTTCGCCGGCGAGGTCTCAGGCCACTACTACTTCCGCGAGTTCTACAACGCGGACACAGGCACGATTCCCGCCC
>JALYWY010000347.1 GCA_030852475.1 Actinomycetota bacterium
CCCCTTCGGCGGCGGCTCGCGGATCTGCATCGGCAAGCGCTTCGGCCAGACCGAGGTGAAGCTGGTGGCGACGAAGCTGCTGCAGCGGCTGCGGGTCGAGGCCCTGCCGGGCCGGACGGTGACGATCCGCCAGATGCCGACGCTCTCACCGACCGGAGGCCTGCGGATGCGGGTGCGGGATCGCGCATAGGATTTGCCCCATGCGGGGGCTGCGAAGGACGACGTTGTCAGCGGTGCTCGCCGTGCTGCTGTTGGCGGGCGGCGCTGAGAGCGCCCGCGCCTACAACCCCTTCAACTACGGCAATCCGGCGTTCTGCGAACCGAGGGAGACGCTGCGGGACTTCGGCTTCTCGCGCCTGCCGCCGGTGAAGGCGTTGCCTGAGGAAGAGGACCCTCCATTCGCGCCGCCGAACGTGAACGTCTACGGCAGCGGCTCCTTCAGCGTCCTCACTAGGCGCGGCAGCCACGGGTACGGCTTCTCCGAGGACAACTTCAGGGGCACGGTTCGCCTCGACTGGACGGTGACGGCGCAGATGTGGCTGCTGGGCACCCGCGGCCTGCCCGTGCGCGAAGTCGACAGCGAAAGCCTCTTCATCGGCGAGCTCGACGCCTCCGACCAGCCGCACATCTCGCTCGACACCCTCGGCAAGCGGGGCTTCTACCGCTTTGACATCCAATTCGCCGATAGGAACGGGACCCAGCTGGGCGCCTACAGCTCCTACGTAAAGGTCGTCAGGCCCTTCTGGAAGGCGAGGCTCGGCCTCGACCGCCGCGTCTACCGGCCGGGCCAGCTCGTGATCAGCCGGCCCGAGAACCTTGGGACCGAATGGATGAGCTACGGAGCGGATTTCAGCGTGCAGCGGTGGGAGACGGGCGATTGGGTGCCGGCGAAGGCGCTCCAGCCCGGAGGCTTCCTCCTCTGGCTCGGAATCTCGGGTCCCGGCGCCCCCGGCCAGTGCAGCGCCCTCGAGCTGCCGCGCGACGTGCGGCCAGGCCGCTACCGGATCGTCAAGCAGGTGACCCGCCTGCGTCCGTCTCGCAGCGATCGCTCCTACTTCCTCGCCACCCCCTTCCGGGTCCGCGCGTGAGCGCCCCGACCGCGTCCGGACTCAGCCGCTGGGCGCTCTGGTTCGGGGGACTCGCCTTCTTCACCTGTTACCTCGGGCAGACCGCGCTCGGGGTGGTCCAGCCGACGATCGCCGCCGACCTCGACCTCAGCGCCTCGGAGGCGCAGTGGGTCGTCAACTCCTTCTTCCTCACCCTCGCTCTCTTCGCCGCCCCCGGCGGCAGGCTCGGCGACTACTACGGACACCGCGAGGTATTGCTCTTCGCTTTTGGGATCTTCACCGCGGGGGCGCTGCTGGCGGCTGTATCCCAAGGCTTCGTCTGGCTGATCCTCGGCATCGCCCTCTCCGGCGCCGGCGCCTCGACGCTCTATCCGGCCAGCGCGGCGATGATCGCCAACCGCGTCACGCAGGAGGACCGCGGCCGCGCGATCGGCGTCTACTCGGCGATCGGCGCCAGCGTCTTCACCCTCGGCCCGGTCCTGGCCGGCCTGCTGACCGAGGCGATCGACTGGCGGGCCCTGTTCGCGCTCGAGGCCCTGGTCGGCGCCGCCCTCCTCCTCGTCGGCCTGCTGCGGGTCGACAACCGGCCGGTCGGCAAACCGGAGCCCTTCGACAGCCGCGGCCTGATCTTGCTGATGACCTCGCTCTCGGCGCTCCTGGTCGGGCTGATGCAGGCGCTGGCCTGGGGGCTGGACGCGCCGGCAACCCTCATCCTCATGGCGCTTGGCCTTGCCGGACTAGGAACCTTCGCCGCGCTCGAGCTGCGCACTCGCTACCCGCTGCTCGACATTGGGCTGCTGCGGCGGCGCACCCTGCGGGGGATCGTCCTGGCGATGTTCACGGCCCAATTCGTGATCACCGGCTTCATCGTCTACCTCGTCACCTACTTCCAGCACATCCTCGAGATGGGCCCGCTGACCGCCTCGCTGGCGATCGTCCCCGCCGTCATCACCCAGCCGGCCTTCAACTTCCTCGCCGGCTACGCGACCGACCGCATCGGCATGCGCACCCCGGCGCTCTTCGGCTACCTGGTCACCGCCGTCGGCCTCGCCTGGATCGCGCTCACCCTCGACGAGGAGAGCTACGCGCTATTGCTGCCGGGTCTGCTCCTGATGGGCCCCGGGATCGCGCCGATGTTCACCTCGCTGCTGACCGGCCTCGCCAACGCCGTCTCCGCCGAGGAGCGCGGCGACGCCAACGCCCTCGTCCTCACGGTCCGCTGGATCGGCGCCGCGGCCGGAACCATGGTCCTCGGCCTCGTCATCCACTCCGGCGAAACCCTCGTCCCCAGCCCCGACCCCTACGCCACCGCAATAGCGATCCTCAGCGCCATGGCCCTCCTAGGCGCCCTGTCCTGCGCCCTCCTCTTGCGCGAATAAAGAAGCGGATTGCAGGTGGGGCGGGTGACCCCCTCCAGACACTCAACCTCGAGCCATAGGCGAGAGG
>JALYWY010000348.1 GCA_030852475.1 Actinomycetota bacterium
TCACGCTGCTGGCGACGCAGTCGCCGGTGGCGACCGACCTGCGCCTGATCTCCTCGCTGCTGCACGTGCTGAAGAGCATCGAGCGGATGGGCGACCAGTGCGTGAACGTCTGCAAGGTGATCCCGCTCTCCGGCACCGAGGCGCCGGCGGACCCGGAGATGGTGAAACTGATCCTGACGATGGGCGGCCACACGAGGACGCTGATCACCCAGGCCAAGCGGGCCTTCGAGGAACGCAACGTCGAGATGGCGCGCGACCTGGTCCGCCGCGACGACGCCGTCGACAACCTCAACCGCGAGTGCTTCCACCTCGCCCTCGAGATCGGCGAAGACGCCGACAAGCGCGAATGGGCGATGACGATGCTGCTGGCGGCGCGGGCGATCGAGCGGATCGCCGACAACGCGGTCGACATCGGCGAGCAGGTGGCCTTCGTCGTCACCGGGTTGTTCCGCGAGTTCGAGGACGCCTCGCACCCGTCGTAGCGGTTGAGATCCGGTCGCCCTGGGAACATGCGGGGGATACCCCCATGCTCTGCGCGGCGATAGATATCGGCTCCAATACGACGCGGCTGCTCGTGGCCGAGCCCGTCGACGGCCAGTTGAAGAAGGTGATGGAGCAGCGGGCCTACACGCGGATCGGCAAGGCGGTCGACGGCAAGGGCCGGATCCTGCCGGAGAAAATCGAGGAAGTGGGGGAGGTCGTCGCCACCCAGGTGCGACTTGCCCGGGAGCTGGGCGCGGAGGAGATCCGCGCCGTCGCCACCGCGGCGGTGCGCGACGCGCGCAACTGCGAAGAGGCGGCCGAGGCCATCGGCGCCGCCGCGGGGGTTCCGATCGAGGTGCTCCCGGAGGAGGAGGAGGGCCGTCTCTCCTTCATCGGCGCCACCAAGACCCTCGGGCACCGGCCCGAGGGGCTGATCGGGGTCGTCGACATCGGCGGGGGCTCGACCGAGGTGATCCTCGGCACCGTCCCCGACGGCGTCAAGAGCGTGCGCTCCTGGCCGGTCGGCTCGGGCAACCTCGCCGACGAGCTGATCTCCTCCGACCCGCCTTCAGCCGCCGAAATCCGCCGCACCCGGGACCGCATCGACGACATCTTCGAAGGGGTGGAGTTCGAGCGCCCGGCTCAGGCCGTCGCCGTCGGCGGCTCCGCCACCTCGCTGCGCCGCCTCGTCGGCGCGGTGCTCGAATACGAGACGCTGGAGCGCGGCATCCGCGTCCTCTCCAGCGACCCCGCCGCCGACGTCGGCCGCCGCTTCGAGCTCGACCCCACCCGAGTGCGCATCCTTCCCACCGGCGTCCTCCTCCTCGAGAAGCTCTCCGACCTGCTCGGCCAGCCCCTCCAGATCGGCAAGGGCGGCCTCCGCGAGGGCGTCATCCTCGACCTCCTCAACGGCAGCTTCAGCTCGCCGTCGGAGCGCGTCGCGGCTTAGCGGGATTCGAGTAAGGCCAGTCGTCGTTCCTCGCGAAGGCGAGCAAACTTTTCTCGGCTCTTTCTATTGTCCTCCCGCATGCGAAGCAGCTTTTCTGCTTGCGGAAGGTCAAGCTGCACGATGCGCAGCGCGGTCTCGAAGTCGAGCACGTTCGAGGTCTCGGCGAGTTGCCGGGCCATATCTCTCTGTTCTTGCTCGTTCACCTCGTCAAATTTATCCCCAGTCATGTGTTGTCACCTGTCCTTCAGCTGATTGATTTCGATATATGACGCGCTCAGTCCGTCGGCGAGATCCGTGACCCTCTGCTCCAGCTCTTCGATCTGTGCTTCGGCTGCCTCAACCGAGTGATCGGCCTTCTCTTCGAACTTGGCGCCCCGGACTGAGATCTCAACTGGCAGCCGACCATGAAGCAGCCCTGAAAAAGCGGGAGTGATGAGCAAGAGCCCGCAATAGAAGACGAGAAGGGCAACCTCCAGCCGGTAGAGGCCTGCTTGCTGAAAGGCGACAGCCGGCAGATCCTCGGGGGCTGGCGCTGAGGGGGAAGCAATCACCGCAGCGCACAGAGCAGTCCCGACGAGAGCTCGGATGAGGTTTCGGGTGCGGCGCTCTGGCATGCCTGGATAAGTCGCGACGGCCGAAAGTTCTCCCCTTTTTCACATCTTTCGCCCGCTCATAGCGAACTCTGTAGGTGAAAAGACGAATACGTAAGAGGGAGAGCACCGATGACTTCCCGTGTTGACATGCATTGCCACTCGACCGCCTCGCAGTTCTCGAAGCTGGGCGTTCAGCGCTCGCTGGGGCTGCCGGAGTGCGCGACCCCGCCGGAGGAGGTC
>JALYWY010000145.1 GCA_030852475.1 Actinomycetota bacterium
TCCTGCTCTTCCTCCTCACCGGCTCGATCCTGCTGCCGCTGAAGACGCTGCTGATGAACACGCTCACCCTCGGCGCCACGCTGGGCGCCCTCGTCCTCGCCTTCCAGGAGGGCTGGCTCGGGACGCCGCTCGACTACACCGGCCCGGCGGCGATCGAGGTGACGAGCCTGGTCTTCCTCTTCGCCGTCATCTTCGGCCTCGCCACCGACTACGCGGTGCTGGTGATGGCGCGGATCAAAGAGCGCTACGACGCCGGCGACTCGAACGAGGAGGCGGTCGCGGTCGGCATCGCCCGCACCGGCCGCGTGATCACCGCCGCCGCGCTGGCGATCGCCCTCGTCTTCCTCGCCTTCGCCGTCAGCTCGGTCTTCTTCGTCAAGCAGATCGCGATCGGGATGGCGGTCGGGGTGATGGTCGACGCGACGATCGTCCGCGCCCTCCTCGTCCCTTCCCTGATGCGCCTGCTCGGCGACTGGAACTGGTGGGCGCCCAAGCCCCTGCGCCGCCTCCAGGTCCGCCTCGGCTTCTCCGAGGCCTGAAATCACGAAGACCCGCCGAAGCGGGTCTTTTCTCGTGCGGGGGAGCTACCCCCGAACCGCCTGATAACCGTGAGACCGAGGGTAGTCGGGAGGGCTCAGTTCGTCAATGAGGGGGAGAACCTTGCCGTCCAGGGACTTAACCCGGTGGAGGACGAAGCGGCGAGGCGCCGCAACCGCTTGATAACCGGGAGTCCGGAGTAGCGCTCCGGATGGGGTTCGAGTCCCCCGTCCTCCTCACAACTTGCTGTGGGGCACGGGATCCCCCAGGCGAAGCCGCCAAAGATCATGCGGCCGATGGGTAGCTCCCATCTCATCGCCTCCCCGTGCCCCTCGGCTCGTTAGTAGCGCAAGCTCTCGCAAGGGTTGCCGTCGTCATCGCCATCGAGGCGATGGGGTCCCCGCTGAGGACCACCGTGGCGCTTGCCTATGTGAAGTAGGTCACGTTACGCCGGTATAAATTTATATTGCGGTAACTTCTACACCGATGGATGCATCGGTTCGCACCCGGCTCTCGCGCGACGACCGCATGGAGCAGACGCTCGAGGCGGCGCACGCGTTGTTTGCGGAACGCGGCTACGCGGCGGTGACGATGGACGAGATCGCCGCGGCGATCGGGGTCACCAAGCCGCTGCTCTACAACTACTTCGGCAACAAGGAGCGGCTCTACATCGCCTGCATGGAGCGGGCGGGTGACGCGCTGATCGCGACGATCGCCGATGCGGTCAGCAAGACCGCCAATCCCGGCGACGCGCTCGGGGTCGGCGTCCGCGCCTTCTTCTCCTTCCTCGACACCGATCGCGCCGCCTGGGCGGTGCTGTTCGACGAGACCCTCCCCCACGGCGGCGAGGTCTTCGACCGAGTGGTCGCCTATCGCGGCCAGATCCTCGACCTCGTCTCCGCCTCGCTGCTGGCGCAGTTGCCGATGCGGCGCCGCGAAGCTGCCGAAGTCGAAGTCGAAGCCCTCTCCACCGCTCTTCTCGGCGCCTCCGAGGCGCTCGCCCGCTGGTGGCTGCGAACCGAGGCGATCAGCGCCGACAACGCGGCCGAGCTTCTGATCTCCACCGTCGAGCCGGGGCTGCGCGACCGCTCGACCCCAACTTCCAATCCCCAAGGAGGACCGACCCCCAGATGAACACCAAAACCCGCAAAGTCGCCGTCGTCGGCGGCAACCGGATCCCGTTCGCGCGCTCCAACAGCGTCTACTCGCACGCGAGCAACCAGGACATGCTGACCGCGGCCCTCGAGGGCCTGGTCGACCGCTACGGCCTTCAGGGCGAGACGCTCGGCGAGGTCGCCGGCGGCGCCGTCCTCAAGCACTCGCGCGACCGCGACCTCACCCGCGAGAGCGTGCTCAGCACCCGCCTCGCCCCCGAGACTCCCGGTTACGACGTCCAGCAGGCCTGCGGCACCGGCCTCGAGACGACGATCCTGGTCGCCAACAAGATCGCCCTCGGGCAGATCGACTCCGGCATCGCCTGCGGCGCCGACACCACCTCCGACGCCCCGATCGCCCTCAACGAGGAGCTGCGGGAGACGCTGCTCGAGGCCAACCGCGAGCGCTCGACCGTCGGCAAGCTGAAGACGCTGACCAAGGTCCGGCCCGGCCACATCGTCCCGGCGATCCCCCGCAACGAGGAGCCGCGCACCGGCCTCTCGATGGGCGAGCACTGCGCGATCATGGCCACCGAATGGGGCATCGGCCGCAAGGAGCAGGACGAGCTCGCGGTCAAGAGCCACAAGAACCTCGCCGCCGCCTACGACCGCGGTTTCTTCGACGACCTGATGACCCCCTACGTCGGGCTCGACCGCGACCAGAACCTGCGCCCGGACTCCAACCTGGAGAAGCTGGCGAAGCTGAAACCGGTCTTCGGCGGCCCCGAGGGAACGATGACCGCGGCCAACTCGACCCCGCTCTCCGACGGCGCCTCAGCCGTTCTGCTCGCCTCCGAGGAGTGGGCGAAAGAACACGACCTGCCGATCCTCGCCTACATCACCGAGGCGCAGACCGCTGCCGTCGACCACGTCCACAAGCGCGAAGGCCTGCTGATGGCGCCGGCCTACGCGATGCCGAAGATGCTCGACCGCGCCGGCCTCAAACTGCAGGACTTCGACTA
>JALYWY010000393.1 GCA_030852475.1 Actinomycetota bacterium
GCCCTGTTCCTCTTCTCGAGCAGCGCCGCTTCCGCGGCCAACCCCGTTGGCAAGGACGGCACGATCCACGCCTGCTACAAGGCGAAGGGCAAGGGAAAGGGAGCCCTGCGCCTGGTCGGCAGCGGCAAGGTCCGTTGCCCGCGGCAGTGGAGGAAGGTCACCTGGCAGACGGTCCCGGCCGCAGGTCCCCGCGGTGAGGCGGGAGCGCCTGGCGCCGCAGGCGTCAACGGTCTTCCCGGCGTCGACGCCGGCGACAGGGTCGTGGGGCTCGAAGCCGAAATCGCCCAGCTGCTGGTGAAAGTCGAGGCCCTGGAAGGCGTCCTCAAAGGCGTCACCAACCAGGGGCTGCTGGGGGCGATCGAGCTCTCCCCGGTGGTGCAGGTGCTCTGCAACCAGGCTGGGACGCTGACGGGCCGGCTCAACCTGCTGGAAGGCGTGCTCGGCGGCCTCTCCCTGAACGGGGTGCTGACGACGCTCGGCGGCCTGCTGAACATCCCGGCGCTGCCGGGGGCGCTACCCGCCTTCAGCTGCCCGACGGCGCCCTGACCCGATCCTGAAACCGTGAATCAACGGGCCGGGGCGAGGAGCCCCGGCCCGATCTCGTTCGGGCGGGTCAGCCCGCAGAGGGCCATCGTCAGGTCGAGCTCGGCGAGGACCATCTTCAGCACCGCTTCCACGCCGGCTTGGCCGTCGAGGGCGAGGCCCCAGAGATAAGGGCGGCCGAGGCAGACCGCGTCGGCGCCGAGGGCGAGCGCCTTCAGCACGTCGGCGCCGCTGCGGACGCCGCTGTCGAAGAGGACCGCCAGTTCGCCGCCGACCGCCTCGGCGATCGACGGCAGCGCGTCGATCGAGGCGATCGCCCCGTCGACCTGGCGCCCGCCGTGGTTGGAGACGACGATCCCGTCGACCCCTCGGCGCACCGCCTCGCGCGCGTCCTCGGCGTGCTGGATGCCCTTGACGACGATCGGCAGCGAGGTCATCTCGCGCAGCTGCGCCAGGTCGTCCCAGCTCAGCGAGGGGTTCGCCTGCACGGCGAGGAACTGGCCGGTCGCCATCCCGGGGTCCTCCTCGGGAGTCTTCTCCAGTCGCGCCCGGAAAACCGGGTCCTGGAAGTAGTTGCCGACGCCCCGCCCTTCGAGAAAGGGAAGCCAAGCTTGTTGGAGGTCGCGCGGCTTCCAGCCGGGGATGAAGGTGTCGACGGTGAGGACGATGGCGCCGTAGCCGGCCCTCTCGGCCCGCTCGACGAAGCTGCGGGCGAGCTCGGGGTCGTTCGGCCAGTAGAGCTGGAACCAGCGCGGCGCCTCGCCGCCCGCCGCGGCGATCTCCTCCAGCGGGAAGTGGGAGGCGGTGCTGGCGATCATCGGCACCCCGAGCGCGGCGGCGGCACGGGCGGTCGCGAGCTCGCCCTCCTCGTGGACTCCCTGCTGGACGCCGATCGGGGCGAGCAGCAGCGGCGCCGGCATCGCCGTGCCGAGGACCGTGGTCGAGAGGTCGCGGTCGGCGACGTCGCGCAGCATCCGCGGCACGATCCGGTGGCGGGCGAAGGCCTCGACGTTGGCGCGCACCGTCGCCTCGGTGCCGGCTCCGGCGGCGACGTAGTTGGCGATCCGCGGCTCCATCGCCGCCATCGCCTGCTGCTCGAGGTCGGCGACGGGAACGGGGATCGCCGGCGTCTCGCCACCGAGCCCGCGGGCGTAGATCTCGCGGTAGTAGTCGGCGAAGTCCGGCATCGGGCGAAGGATAGGCTGACCCTGCCGATGATCGATTCCCACACCCACCTGATGCTCTGCGACGGCAGCGAGGAGGAGCTCGTCGCCGCGGCCCTCGAGGCGGGCGTCGACCGGATGCTGACGATCGGGATGGGGTCGGAGTCGAACCCGGTGGCGGTGGCGAGCGCGGAGCGCCACGAGGCGGTCTTCGCCGCGGTCGGCCGGCATCCGAACGACGCCACCGGCTTCGACGCCGCCGCGATCGAAGAAATCACCACCCTCGGCGGCCACGAGAAGGTGCGGGCGATCGGCGAGACCGGGCTCGACTTCTACCGCGACACCGCCGCGCCCGAGGACCAGCGGCGGGCCTTCGCCGCGCAGATCGAGATCGCCCGCGCCCTTGACCTGCCGATCGTGATCCACGCCCGCGACCCCGAGGGGGAGACGACTGCCACCGACGAGATCTTCGACATGCTCGACGCCAAGGCCGGCGAGCAGCCGGTGATCCTGCACTGCTTCTCGGCGCTGCACCGGGTCGGGGACGCGGCCGAGCGGGGCTGGTACTGCTCGTTCGCCGGCAACGCCACCTATCCGAGCGCCAAGGAGCTGCTCTTCGCAGCGGCGAAGGTGCCCGAGGACCGGATCCTGGTCGAGACCGACGCGCCCTACCTGGCGCCGCAGCCGATGCGCGGCAAGCGCAACCAGCCCGCCTACGTGGTCGAGACGGCGCGGGAGATCGCCGCGGTACGCGACGTCTCCTACGAGGAGCTGGAGCGCACGGTAGAGGCGAACGCCCGAACGCTGTTCGGCTGGTAGCCGTGGTCCGGCTCGGGCAGAACTTCCTCGCCGACCCCAACCTGCTCGACGCGATCGTCCGCGACGCGCGCCTCGCAGCCGATGACGTCGTGCTCGAGGTCGGGGCGGGGGAAGGGGTGCTGAGCGAGCGGCTGGCCGCCGCCGTGGCGCACCTGCACACGGTGGAGATCGACCGCGGCCTCGAGCCGGCGCTGGAGCCGGTCGCCGCCCTGCCCAACGTCGACCTGCACTGGGGCGACGCGATGAAGCTCGACCTCACCGCGCTGGAGCCGCCGCCGACGGCGATGGTCGCCAACCTGCCCTACTCGGTGGCGACGCCGCTGATCCTGCGCACCATCGAGGAGCTGCCCTCGCTGCAGCGCTGGACGGTGATGGTGCAACGGGAGATCGCCGACCGGCTGCGGGCGGCGCCCGGCAGCCGCACCTACGGGTCGCCCAGCGCGGTCGCTCAGCTCGCCTGCGAGGTCGAGCTGGTGCGTCCGGTCGACCCCGCCGTCTTCAAGCCCCGCCCCCGGGTCGACTCGGCGATCCTGCGGTTGCGGCGAACCGGGCCCGGGGCGGACGCGCAGGCGCGGGAGCTGATCCGCGCCGCCTTCGCCCACCGGCGCAAGTCGCTCGCCCGCTCGCTCGAGCACGCGTCGCCGGGGAGTCTCGGCCCGGCCCGCGC
>JALYWY010000397.1 GCA_030852475.1 Actinomycetota bacterium
GAGGGTGGAGGAGGGGAAGGGGATCTCGGTGCGGGTCGAGGTGCCGCGCCTGATCCCGTCGCTGCCGCAGGTGCGGGTCGGGGCGGAGAGCGGGCTGGAGCCGAGCGATGGCTGAGCGCGGCCAGGCGACGGTGGAGCTGGTCGCGGCGCTGCCGGCGCTGCTGCTGGCGGCCCTGGTCGCGCTGCAGTTGCTCGCCGCCGGCTACGCGCTGACGCTTGCCGACGGCGCGGCGGAGGCGGGAGCGCTGGCTCTGGCCTCGGGCGGCTCGGCTGCCGAGGCTGCTCGCGAGGCATTGCCGGGGTGGGCGGAGGACGACGTCGCGGTCGCGGTGGAGGGCGGGAGGGTCTCGGTGCGGCTGCGTCCGCCCTCTCCGATCGAGGCGCTTTCCGAGCGGCTCGTGGTCAGCAGCAGCGCTGCGGCGAGGCCGGCCCGATGAGCGTCCTCGTCTCCGGTGTCGGCGAGGCGGAGGGCGCGCGTGGCGCCGCAGCCGCATTGGCCTGCGCGGGGGCGGACGCCGACGTCGCGGCGCTGCTGGTCGAGGTCGGGGGGAGGATGCCGAGGCCGACGTTGATCGCCTCGGCGGCGGCTCAGAAGCTGGAGGAGCGACTGGCGGCGCATCTGCCCCAGGCGAAGGCGGCGGCGCGAGGACAGGTTTGCCATCTGGCGGTCCCTGCCGATGCCGAGGGGCTCGAGGCCGCCTCCGCGGCGGCGACGGTGGCGCGGGGAGCCATCGCGGTCGTCCACGTGTCGCCAGAGCTGTTCCAGCCTGTGCTTGCGGGGGAGTCGAACCTGCGGCCGTCGGGTGTCCTGCTGCGCGCCGATCTCGGCAGTGACCGCTCGTTGGTGGCGCTGACGGTGAGGGACCTGATCGAGCGCGGGGTGCCCGCCTCGGTTCTCAAGCGCCGGCTCAACTGGGTCGCCGAGCGGCGCGCGCTCTTCGGGGTGCTGCCGCCGGGATCGCCGGGGGGTCTGCCCGAGCGGCTGGTGCGCCGGGTCTGCGGGTCGGCAGGGTGAGGGCCCGGGGCGACGAGTCAGGCCAGGCGTTGATCCTGGCCCTCGGCGGATCCCTCGCCTTGATCGTCGCCGCGCTGGCCCTGGTCGCCATCGCCGGTGCGGTCACCGGCAAGGGCCGGGTCCAGCGCGCGGCCGACCTGGTCGCGATCTCCGCAGTGCGCTCGATGCGCGACGACCTGCCAAGGCTGCTCTCGCCGCCGCGGTTGCCGGACGGACGCCCGAACCCGGAGCACCTCGGCAAGCCCGAGTACCTGGCGCGAGCGCGAACCGCTGGACTGACCGCCGCTCGCGCCAACGAGGTCGATTCGGATCGGGTCCGGGTCCGCTTCCCGGACGCGGAGTCGTTCGCTCCCGTTCGCGTCAAGGCCACGATCGCCGCCGGACTGCGGGAGAGCGGCGGCCATCGGGTCGAAGCCACCGCCGTGGCCGAAGCGGCGGCACCCTACGGCGCGGCATCGGGCGGAGACACCGGCATGGCAAGCGGCGGCGGCTATGGCGGGCTGCTCGTCTACCGGGACGGGGAGGGGATGCGCCCAGACGTGGCGGCTGCGTACGACCAGATGGCGGCTGCCGCGCGCGCCGACGGCGTCGTCCTCCTCGTCGTCTCCGGCTTTCGCTCCGACGCCGAGCAGGCGGAGCTGTTTGCGGCCAATCCCGACCCGACCTGGGTCGCGCCACCGGGTCAGTCGCTGCACCGCTGCGCGACCGAGCTGGACCTCGGCCCCTCCTCCGCCTACGGCTGGCTGGCCGCCAACGCCACCCGCTTCGGCTTCGTGCAGCGGTACTCGTGGGAGGCCTGGCACTACGGGTTCGTCAGTGGCCCCGAGCCCTGCTCGGCTGCGGGTGAAGCGGTGACCGAGGGTGGGGGAGGGGCCAGCTCGACGGCCTCCGCGACCACGCTGCCTTCCTTCGTCCCGCCGCAGTACCGCGATCCGATCCTGCGCTCGGCCGCCCGCTGGGGAGTGCCGGCGGCGCTGATGGCGGGGCAGCTGATGGCCGAGTCCGGCTTCGACCCCAACGCCGGCTCGCCGGCCGGAGCACAGGGCATAGCCCAGTTCATGCCTTCGACGGCCGCGGCCTACGGGCTCACCAACCCCTTCGACCCGGTCGCCGCGATCGACGCGCAGGCCCACCTGATGTCCGATCTCCTGCGCCAGTTCGGCACTCCCGAACTCGCCCTCGCCGCCTATAACGCCGGTCCCGCCCCGGTCGAAGCCTGCAGCTGCATCCCGCCCTACCCCGAGACCCAGGCCTACGTCACCCGCATCCTCGCCCTGATCGGGGGCGCCGGCGCGATCGCGATGCCCAGCTTCGAAGTGCGGCTGGTTGCGTGAGCGCCATCGGTATCTTCCGGCGATGGTCGAGCCGGCGCAGCGACGGCTGCGGAAGAAGGTTGTCGGGGGGATGCTCGCCAGCCTCCTGGTCTTTGCGGCGCTCGCCTTCACCGCTTTTTGGCCGGCCGCGGTCCTGGGCGTCAACGGCGAGGCGCTGCAGAGCTCGGTCGACATTCTCGAAGGAGGTAGCTGCGACCCGCTCCCGAATGACCAATGGCTCTGTCGCGACGACGTCTCCTATTTTCTAGGCGAAATCGTCGCCTACAGGGTCAAGGTCGACAGCTTTGGCTGCTGGCATGCCTACGAGGAACGGAGGCGCGGAAAGTTCGAGCGATCACCGAGCCGTTCGGGCTGCGTCCGAATCGCCAACTACCTCGCCTAGGGCACTGCCGTGCCGACGCCCGTCCTCCTCGCCCAGATCAGCGACCTCCACATCGGGGCCAGTGAGAAGGGCATAGACCCGGTCCCTCATCTCGAGGCGGTTGTCGAGGCAATCCGGGCACTGCCGAATGAGGTCGACGCGGTTCTCGTCTCGGGGGATCTCACCCACGATGGCGGGCAGTCTGAGTTCCGGCTGGTCCGTGACCTGCTGGAGCGGCTGGGCGTCCCGCTCCACGTCCTCCCCGGCAACCATGACGACCGGGCGCTCCTGAGGGAGGCATTCGACCTGCCGGGCGCGGGGGACGAGCCGGTCAACTACTCCGTTGACGTCGGTGAGCTGCGGCTTGTCGCCTTCGACTCGAACGTCCCCGGCCAGGATCCCGGCAGGTACGACCCCGATCAGCTGCGCTGGCTCGATGCCGAGCTGGCGGCGCGGCCCGAGCGCCCGACTCTGCTGGCGATGCACCACCCGCCGCTGGCGACCGCGGTTCGCGAGTGGGACGAAATCAACCTCGAGCCGGGGCAGCGCCCATTGCTCGCCGAGGTCGTGGCGCGGCACCCGCAGCTGCGGGCGATCGTCGGCGGCCACCTTCACCGCATCGCTGCTTCTGCTCTTGCCGGTTGCCCCGTCGTCTCCGCTCCCAGCACCTACCAGCAGGCGCGGCCCGACTTCGAGAGCGAAGGCGTCGAGTTCGTGCCGGTGCCCGGCTTCGCGATCCACGCCCTGCTCGACGGCGAGCTCTCCTCGCAGATCGAATCTGTCGCGCTCTAGGACGGCGGGGCGGTAGCCGGCATCGGCTCCAGGTGCTCGTGCACGAACCGCACCACCGCGGCGCCCTCGCCGACGGCGATCGCGCAGCGCTTGATCGAGCCGGAGCGGACGTCGCCGGCGGCGTAGACGCGGGGGACGCTGGTTTCGAGCAGGCCCTCGGCGCCCGCTTCTGCGCCGGTGAGGATGAAGCCCTTCTCGTCGCGCGCCACCACCTCCCCGAGCCAGTCGGTGCATGGCGCGGCGCCAAGAAAGAGGAAGAGGTACGAGTAGGGGAGACGGTCGCCGTCGGCCAGCGTCACCGCCTCGAGTTTGCCGTGCGTCCCGTGCAGCTCGGTGATTTCGCTGCGATCGCGGACGTTGACGCCGTAGCGGTCGAGCTCGTCGATCAGGTAGCTGGACATCGTCTCGGTGAGATCGCCGCGCCGGTGCAGGAGGGTGACGAGGGCGCCGCCGCGGGCGAGCCAGACGGCGGCCTGGCCGGCGGAGTTGCCGCCACCGACGACCCCGACCCGCTGGCCGCCGCAGATCTGCGCCTCCGGCGGCCCCGCCGCGTAGAAGATGCTGAGGCCCTCGTACTGCTCGAGCTCGTCGACCGGCAGCCGCCGGTATTCGGCCCCGGTGGAGATCACGATCGCGCGGGCGGAGATCTCGTTGCCCTCCTCGAGGCGGACCAGGTGCCGATCGTCCCCCGGCTCCAGCGCCCGCGCCCGGTAGGGCGTGGCGGTCCGCGCGTTGAACTTGCGCGCCTGGGTGACGGCGCGGCTGGTCAGTTCGGTGCCGGTGATCCCGGCCGGGAAGCCGAGGTAGTTCTCGATCCGCCGCGAGGTCCCCGCCTGGCCGCCGAGACCGGTGCTCTCGACCACCAGCGTGTCGAGACCCTCTGAGGCCCCGTAGACGGCGGCGCCGAGTCCCGCCGGCCCGCCGCCGATCACCAGCAGGTCGACCTCCTCCCGCGGTTTCAGCTCCAGCCCGATCCCCAGCGCCCGCGACATCTCGCCGCCGCTGGGGGCACGCAGCTCCGCTCCCCCCGGCAGGCGCACCACCGGTATCTCCGACTCTTCCCGGCCCTCGAGGACCCGCGCCGCCTCCTCGTTCTCCTCCGGCGCCAGCCAGGTGAACGGCAGCCGCTGCCGTTTGGCGAAGTCGACCAGCTCCCGCGTCGGCTCCGAGTCGCGCGGGCCGACGATCTCGACCCCGATCCCCTGTCGCTGCTGCAGCAGCTCGCGCCGCTGCACGAAGGCGGAGAGGAGGATGTCGGAGAGCGGCGCGTCCTCGAGCAGCAGCTTGCGCAGCGCCTCGCGCTCGACGGCGATGTAGCGCATCGGCTCCGTGACCACCGCGGTGAGGAAGACCGTCTGCCCGGAGAGCAGGTTCATCTCGCCGAGGAAGCCGGAGGCCCCGTGGCGGACGATCTCGTTGCCGGCCGAGTCGAGAACCGCCGCCTCGCCCTCGAGGATCGCGATGAACGGGTAGGTCTCGTCGCCGATCTCGAACAGCTTCTCTCCGACCTCGGCCGTCCGCTCCTCGCCGTGCTGCGCCAGCGTCGCGAGCTGGCTGCTGGAGAGGACGCGGCTGACCGGACCGGGCACGCGTCAAGGCTACTGCGCGCGGGTAGGTTGCTCTCGACGCCGGCGACCGAGAGGACGGAGATGAGCGAGCCCTTCACCCATGCCAAGCTGACCGAGGTCAAGGACTCGGCGAAGGACTTCGGCCACGGCGAGGCGATGGAGGTTCGCTTCGCCAGGGACGACGTCGGCGCCGAGGAGACCGGCCTCAGCCACCACCGCGTGAGGCCGAACCAGCGGCAGCCGTTCGGCCACAACCACGACGAGGCGGAGGAGGTCTACGTCGTCATCCGCGGCAGCGGCCGGATGAAGCTCGACGACGAGGTGATCGAGGTGGAGGAGCTGGACGCGATCCGGGTCGCGCCTCGGGTGACCCGCGCCTTCGAGGCGGGTGAGGACGGCCTCGAATATCTCGTCTTCGGCCGCCACTACGCCGGCGACGGCGAGATCGTCCCGGGCTGGTGGAGCGACTGAGCCGCCCGCGATAGGCTGCCGCCCGATGGCACCCACCGAGGTACAGGGCGTAGAGGGGATGAAGGCGCTGGTCGGCCAGGAGGTCGGCCCGAGCGAGTGGCGCACCGTCACCCAGGAGGACATCGACACCTTCGCCGAGCTGTCCGGCGATCACCAGTGGATCCACGTCGACGTCGAGCGGGCGAAGAGCGAGAGCCCGTTCGGCACCACGATCGCCCACGGCAACCTCACCCTCTCGCTGGTCGACGGCTTCCGCAGCGAACTGATCTCCTCCACCGGCTTCGCCCTCGGCGTCAACTACGGCTGGAACAAGATCCGCTTCCCGGCGCCCGTCCCCGTCGACTCCAGGGTCCGCGGCAAGGCCGAGGTCGTCTCGGTCGACGAGAAGGGCGGCGGCTGGTACGAGGTCGTCACCCGCTTCACCCTCGAGGTCGAGGGCGGCGAGAAGCCCTGCTTCGTTGGCGACTCGGTGACGCGGGTGATGGCCGCCTGAGGGTTCTGGTCTTCGGCGGCACCCGGTTCATCGGGCGCGCCCTGATCGCCGACCTGCTTGCCGCGGGTCACCAGGTGGCGGTCGTCCACCGGGGGCTGCACGAGCCCGAGGGACTGCCCGGCGTCCCCCACATCCACGTCGAGCGCGGGGATCTGCCGGAACGGCGCGAGGAGCTGCTGGAGTTCCGCCCAGACGCCGCGGTCGACATGGCGGCGATGACCGCGGGCGACGCGAGCGCGGTGACGGCAGTGCTCGATCCTTCGATTCCGCTCGTGGCGGCATCGAGCATCGACGTCTACAGGGTCTGCTCCTCGATCGACGAGGGTGTAGTCACGGACTCGGTGCCGCTCGCCGAGGACGCGCCGCTGCGCGAGGGCCCCTCGCCGGATCGTGACTACGTCTCGCCGGGCTGGGACTACGAGCCGGAGGAGTACGAGAAGCTCGAGGTCGAGCGGATCTACCTGGAGCACGGGGCGGTGGTCTGCCGGTTGCCGATGGTCTACGGCGAGCACGACTACAAGCGGCGCGAGGAGTTCGTCTTGCGTCGAGTGCGGGCCGGTCGGCGGCGGATTCCGGTGGGTCCCGGAACCTTCCTCTGCTCCCGCGCCTATGCGCCGGAGGTCGCCCGCGGCCTTCGCTTGGCAGTAGAGAGCGGCCTTGAAGGAGAGATCTTCAACCTGGCCGAGTCCGACAGCGCGACGATCGGGCTCAGGGTCGAGGAGATCCTCGCCGCCGCGGGTCACGAGGCCGAGCTGGTGCGCGTCGCCGACGACCTGCTGCCCGAGGACCTCCAGTTGACCGCCGAGATCCCTCAGCCCTGGCTGGTCAGCAGCGCCAAGGCGAGGGAGAGGCTGAACTGGATTCACGCGCCCTGGCGCGACTGTGCGCGAAAGTCGGTCGCATGGCATCTGGCCAATCCTCCCCGGAGCGGGGATGTCGACCCGGCATTTTCCGTCGACGAGACGGCGCTCCAGTCGACTGACGGTTAGCTGGATCGTCAGCGAGTTAGGGGCGATCTTAGGGTTGACGTAAAAAGTCTTGAGTGCCTAGTTTCTTTCTAATCACGGCGGGACGCGAGAACTCGCGAGAGGAGAGAGATCATGAAAGAAGCGCGCGCAGGGCTGATGGTGTTGACCCTCATTTGCGGCGTCGTTGCAGGGGCCTTCACCGCGGCGCCGGCCTTGGCCCTCTCGCCGGCGGTGGAATCGCTGCCGGCGTCATCCATAGAAGAAAAAGGGGCGACGCTCAAAGGCAAAGTGAATCCTGGAGGCGCCGAAACCAAAGCCTATTTCGAATACGGCACCACCACGGCCTACGGCTCGAAAACCGCCGAAGTCAGCCTAGGCTCCGGCACCAGCACGCTCGAACACAGCCAGGCGATCGGTGGACTGAGCGCGAACACGACCTATCACTACCGGATCGTGGCGATCAACTCGACGGGTTCCGCGCAGGGGGTTGACAAAACCTTCACGACGACAGGCCCGCCGCAGGTGGCGACGTTCTTCCAGGATCGCCACGCCGGAGGGGAATCGGCGACTTTGAGGGCGAGCGTCGATCCCAATGGGCAGAGCACCACCTATCAATTCGAATACGGCACGGCAAGCGGGTCGTACTCGACGACTGTGCCGGTGCCCGCCGGCTCCGCCGGCAGCGGGACCAGCGGAACGTCGGTCAGTTACAAAATCACCGGGTTGACGCCGGGAGTCAAATATTTCTGGCGCCCCAAGGCAAGCAACGCCGGTGGGACGGCGTATGGGATAGAGCGGTCTTTCTTCAGCGCCGAAGCTCCGTCGGTGCAAACCTCTCCTGCGTCCGAAGTGCTGTCGCGAGGGGCGACCCTGAACGGCAAATTCAACATGAACGGTCGGAACACGAAATACTTTTTCGAGTACGGACCGACTACTGCGTATGGATCCAAAGCTCCTGCGTTCTCCGGCGAATATGGTTCCAACTTCGAGGAGATCAGCGTCACGCAGCCCATCTGGGACCTTCAGCCAAATACCGTTTACCACTACCGGCTGGTAGCCGAAAACTCCGTCGGGACCACCTACGGAGCGGACGAAACGTTCACCACCATAGCCGGGCTCTCCCTACGCAAAAAAGGGGGTGAAGTGCTCACCGTTGGAGCTCCGCTGAAAGTATTCGCCTCGGGATTCACCTTCTCCACCGAAAGCGGTGGGAAACACACCTGCTCGGAAGCGGAATTCGGTGGCGAAGTGGCAGAGAATCCCGGTGCCCTGCAAAGCGTGACGGCGACCAAACTGCAGAACGCGTGGGGGCTCGGCTGCCCTTGGTCTGGCTACACCGTCAAATATTCGATACCGACCAGTGGGCTTACCATCCTGTACGACCACAACGGCCTCAAAGGCCTAGCCCGGAGCAAAATGACCCTGATTGCGGCGACCTATGCCGGATCTTTCAAAGTAGGTGAAGCCAAATACAACCTGGTGCTGAGCGGGGAGTACAGCTATGGCGTGCCGTTGGAAATGACGCTCTCTGGCAGAACCGAACCGATCGAAGGGAACATGGGCCCAGAATCTTCGACCGCTTCCGCCACCTTCGTGGTAACGAGCGGCGGGACGGCGGTGGAAGCCAAACCCTGAGGCCGGAAGCCGGGCGCTGCCGCGCAGCGCCCGGCGAAAAGCCCTACTCGGCCGTCAGCGTGCCTTCCATGCCGCCTTCGCGGTGGCCCGGGACGGAGCAGTAGAAGGTGTATTCGCCCGGTTTCAGGTCGACTTTGCTGGATTCGCTGCTCTCGGAGATGACTTCGGTGCCGCCGATGTCTTTGCCGCCTTCGTCTTCGATCCGCACGTCGTGGGGGACCGGCGAGGAGTTGGTGAAGTTGACGGTGACTTTGCCGGCTTTGGCAGTGGCTTCGTCGGTGGTGTAGGCGAGGCCGCCGCTGGGGTCGGCTTCGACGTCGAAGACCGCGGAGGAGCCTTCGCTGCCGCCTTCGGCTTCTTTTTCGCCGCCGTTTTCTTTCGCCGGCGGGGCTTCGCTCGTCGTGTCGCTGGTGGTGTCGTCTCCGCCCCCGCAGGCGACGAGCGCCAGGCCTGCCAGGAGGAGGGCGAACAGGGCTGCAAATTTCTTCATCTCATTCCTTTCCCGCGAAGGACTGGGGTCTGGACGGAATCTAGCTGCGATCGGTACCGGGCCGCTACCCGGTCAGCGGCCGTGGAACTCGGGGGTGCCGCCGCTGAAGAAGGTCTCGACGCCGTTGCGGAGGTCTTCGGTCGCCATCGAATCGGCGATCCCGTGCCGCTCCAGCTGCAGGTGCTCGGTGATGCTGTTGTCGAGGCTGACCCCGGTGAGCAGCTTCGCCATCCGCACGTAGTGGGGCGCCTTCTTCGCCAGCTCGCCGGCCTTGACCCGCGCCCGGCTCATCAGCTCCTCGGCGCCGACCACCTCGCTCACCAGGCCCAGCTCCTTCGCGTCTTCGGCGGTCAGGTTCGGGTCCTCGAGCAGCAGTTCCAGCGCTTTGCTCGGCCCGACCACGCGCGGCAGGAAGTAGGTCATGCCGCCGTCGGGGGAGGCGCCGATCCGCCCGTAGGCGGGGGCGAAGAAGGCGGTGTTGGCGGAGATCCGGATGTCGCAGGCGAGCGCCAGCGAGAAGCCCGCCCCCGCCGCCGGCCCGTTCACCGCGCAGATCACCGGGTAGGGGATCCGCCGCAGGTCGACGATCGCCTGGTGCAGGACCTCGGCGCCGCGCCGCACGTCGGAGGGAAGGTCGATCTCGCCCGACTCGACCCCTTTGCGGAACCAGGTGACGTCGCCGCCGGCGCAGAACGCCTTGCCGGCGCCGGTGACGATCAGCCCCCGCAGCGGCGCCCGGTCGGCGAGCCAGGCGAAGGCGACGGTCATCTCGCCGATCATCTCCGGGCTCATCGCGTTGAAGGCGTCCGGGCGGTCGAGGGTGAGGGTGCCGATCTCCCCGTCGATCTCGATCCGCATCGTGTTCAACTGCGGCGGGTCGATGGTCTCGCTCATTCGTGTGCTCTCCTCGTTCGCGTCGGGTTGGCCGAGTGGCCAGCAGCCTACCCTTAGACCGATGGCGAAAGGCAAGGACAACGGCGCCCTCAGCAGGGCCGAGCGGATCGCCCAGCAGCGGAAATCGCTGCCGGACCAGCCTGGCGTCTACCTCTTCTACGACCGCGCCGGCGAGCTGCTCTACGTCGGCAAGGCGCGCTCGATCCGCAAACGGATCTCCTCCCACTTCTCCGGCGGCGACACCCGTCTCACCTCGCGGATCGACCGGATCGAGAGCCTCGTCACCGCCAACGAGGCGGAGGCGCTGCTGACCGAGCAGAGCTTCATCAAGCGCCACCGGCCGCGCTTCAACATCCGCCTCCGCGACGACAAGTCCTACCCCTACGTCGCCGTCAGCCTCGACGAGGATTACCCGCGCGTCTACTTCACCCGCGAGAAACATCGCTCCGGCCGCGCCTACTTCGGCCCCTTCTCCAGCGCCAAGCGGGTTCGGGAGACGCTCGACCTGCTCGGCAAGCTATTCCAGTTCCGCACCTGCGAGGGCAAGGAGCCCGGCCGCCGCTCGGGCAGCCCCTGCCTCGACTACTACATCAAGCGCTGCGGGGCCCCCTGCGTCGAGTACATCAGTCAAGAGGAGTACCGGCGCAACATCGAGGCGATCGTCGACTTCCTCTCCGGCCGCTACCGCCAGGTCGAGCGCGAGGAGGAGGAGAAGATGAAGGCGGCGGCGGGCGCGCAGGAATTCGAGCGGGCGGCGATCCACCGCGACCGCCTGAAAGCGATCCGCTCGCTGTTCGAGCGCCAGCGGGTGGCGGGCGGCTCGGTCGGGACCGCCGACCTGATCGGGGTCGCGGTCGAGGGCGCCGACGCCAACGCCCAGGTCTTCCAGGTCCGCGACGGGATCCTCGCCGAGCGCCAGAGCTTCTACCTCGAAAACCAGGGCGAACGCGAGCCGGCCGAGGTCGCCGAGGAGTTCATCTCCCAGTACTACTCGGCCTCCCCTTCGATGCCGCGGACGATCATCGTCGGCCCCTACCTGCGCGACCGCGCCGAGGTGCTGGCCGAGGCGCTGAGCGAGCGCCGGGGGGCTCCCGTCGAGGTGCGCGCCGCCGAGCGCGGCGACAAACGGCGGCTGCGCGAGCTGGCCGAGCGCAACGCCCAGCTCGCCCTCGACCAGGACCGGCTGCGGCGAGAGCACCGGCGCTCGCAGCGGGTCGAGAGCCTGGCGGCGCTGGCGCAGGCGCTGGGGATGGAGGAGCTGCCGGTGCGGATCGAGGGCTTCGACATCTCGACGATCGGGGGCGAGCACACCGTCGCCTCGATGGTCGTCTTCGAGGGCGGCGCCCCGAAGAAGTCCGACTACCGGCGCTTCAAAGTGCGCGGCGACCTCCGCGAGAACGGGGTCGGGGTCGGCGGCCCCGACGACTTCGCCTCGATGGAGGAGGTGCTCTCGCGGCGGATGGCGCGCTACCTCGACCAGGCCGACCTTTCCCCGCACGACGGCAAACGCGACGCCAGCTTCGCCTCGCTGCCCTCGCTGATCCTGATCGACGGCGGCAAAGGGCAGCTGGCGGCGGGGGTGCGAGCGCTGCAGCCGTTCGCCGAACGCGGCGTCACCGTCGTCAGCCTCGCCAAGCGCCTGGAGGAGGTCTACGTCCCCGGCCGTTCCGAGCCGCTCGATCTCGCCGCCGACTCGGAGGCCTCGCGGCTGCTGCAGCGGGTCCGCGACGAGGCGCACCGGTTCGCGATCGACCACCACCG
>JALYWY010000414.1 GCA_030852475.1 Actinomycetota bacterium
GGTCGCGGACCATGCGGCGGATCACCACCGCCTGCTGGGCGTCCTTCTGGCCGAAGTAGGCGACGTCGGGGTCGACGATGTTGAAGAGCTTGGCGACGACGGTGGTGACGCCGCGGAAGTGCTCGGGACCGCGACTTGCGGGATCCCCGCACATCACCTCGGTCAACCCGGCGACCTCGACCGAGGTGGCGAAGCCCTCGGGGTAGACCTCCTCGACGCTGGGCGCGAAGACGATGTCCGCCCCGGCCTCGCCGGCCAGCCGCAGGTCGCGCTCCTCGTCGCGCGGGTAGCGGTCGAGGTCCTCGCCCGGGCGGAACTGGGTCGGGTTGACGAACAGGCTCATCACCACCAGGTCGCACTCGGCGCGGGCGGCGCGGATCAGCGAGAGGTGGCCCTCGTGCAGGTAGCCCATCGTCGGCACCAGGCCGACGCTCAGGCCGTCGCGCTTGGCCGCCGTTACGGCAGCGCGCAGATCGGCCTTCGTGCGCAGGGCAGGAGCAGCCACGGGGGGACGGGGGATATCAGTCAGGACATTCGAGCTCATAGGTCCATGCCCAGTCGGGTCACGGCCAACTCGAAAAATTATAGGCGCAGTTGGACACGCTGTTGACTGTTTCGACCCAAAAAAGATCACTTTCTGGTGATCCGTGGCCCACCGCTTCCCGCAAGGAGGGGAAACCACCCCCAAGCGCGGAGGCAGCCATGAGTTCGGAAATTGACGCAGTTGTGCAGGAAGCGGCACACGAGGCGACCGAGTCCCTCGAGGGAGACACCCGAGCGGACTTCCTCAAGAAGGCGGGCCTCGCCGGCGGCGGGCTGATCGGTGGCGGCGCCCTCCTCAGCGCCCTCACCCCGGCGGGCGCGATCGCCGCCGGCAAAGGACGGCCGCCGGCGAAATTCGGCAAAGGCGACGTCGGGATCCTCAACTACGCCCTCACCCTCGAGTACCTCGAGGCCGCTTTCTACAACGAGGCGACGGCCAACAACAAGCGGAAGACCTTCCTCAAAGGCGCTCAGGAGCAGGCTTTCCTCAAGCGGGTCACCGCGGACGAGAACGCCCACGTCGCCTTCCTCAAGAAAGCGCTCGGCGGCAAAGCGGTGAAAGCGCCGAAAGTCGACTTCGGCAGCACCACCGCAGACAGGACGGCGTTCCTGAAAACCGCGGTGGCGCTGGAGAACACCGGCGTCGCCGCCTACGCGGGCCAGGCGCTCAACATCAAGGACACCGCCTACGTGGCGGCGGCGCTCTCGATCCACTCGGTCGAGGCGCGGCACGCCTCGGTCGCCGGCCTGCTGCTGAAACCGACCCCGGCCAGCCAGGCACCGAATGGGGCCTTCGACAAACCGCTGACGGCCGCTCAGGTCCTTAAAGCGGTCGAAAAAACGGGTTTCCTCCGGTAGCCACCCATCCAGCAGCGCTACTCACCGGGGGCGGCGAAGTCGATCTTGCGGATCGGCTTCGCCGGCGCCCCGGCGGCGATAGTCGCGTCCTCGAGGTCGCGGTTGACGACCGAGTTGGCGCCGATCACGCAGCGGTCGCCGACCGTGACGCCGCTGGTGACGGCGCAGTGGACCCCGAACCAGCAGTTGGAGCCGATCTTCACCGGCCCCTTCGAGGTGAAGCCCTGCCAGGTGATCGGCTGCTCGGGGTCGTCGAAGCGGTGCTCGGCGTCGCCGACGAAGCAGCCGTTGGCGAACATCGTGTGGTCGCCGATCACGACGCTCTCCTGGGCGGCGATCATCACCCCGCGGTTGAGGAAGCAGCCCTCGCCGATCTCGATCCGGGCGCCGGGCGCGAGCGTCAGCCAGCAGCCCGGCTCCAGCAGCGTCCCCTCCCCTACCTTCAGGCGCCCCTCGTCGAGCGCCTCCAGCACTTCGCCCTCGACCGGGTGGCGGATGTAGAAGCCGCCGCGGGCTGCGTGCCGGTTGATCCGCCAGCGCCGCAGGAAGCGACGGTTGCGGTCGTACCAGCGCCGCTTCGTCCACCACAGCCTCCAGCCGCTCATCGGCCTTAGACTCGCAGGCGTGGCGGATCTGCGCGGCGGCATCGATCTCGGCGGCACCAAGATCCAGACGGCGATCGTCGACGCGCGGGGCGAGGTGGGCGGCCAGGCGCGGCGGCCGACGCCGACCAGCGGCGGGCCGGGGGGCGTGGCCGAGGCGATGGCGGAGGCGCTGCGCGAGGCGGCGCGGGAAGCCGGGGTCGAGACCAGCGCCTTGGCGGGAGTCGGGGTCGGCTCCCCCGGCGACGCCGACGAGAAGACCGGCGTCGTCTCCTCGGCGAAGAACCTGCCCGGCTGGGAGGGCAGCTTCCCGCTCGGCGAGACGCTGCGGGAGGCGCTCGGGGCGCCGGTCAAGGTCGGCAACGACGTCCAGGTCGCGACCGAAGCCGAGTTTCACCTCGGCGCCGGCCGGGAGTTCCAGAGCCTGATCGGGGTCTTCTGGGGCACCGGCGTCGGCGGCGGCCTCGTCCTCGACGGCAAGCCCTGGCTCGGCCGCGGCACCGCCGGCGAGATCGGCCACGTGGTCGTCAAGCGCGGTGGCGCCAAGTGCCCCTGCGGTCGCCGCGGCTGCCTCGAGGCCTACGCCGGGCGCTCGGCGATGGAAGCCGAGGCGCGTCGAAGGCATGAGGAGGGTCACGAGACCGATCTCTTCCACCTGATGAAGAAGCACGACAAACCACGGCTGACCAGCGGCATCTGGGAGCGGGCGCTGGACCACGGCGACCACCTGGCGGAAAAGCTGATCGAGCGGGCGGTCGAGGCGCTGGGGACCGGAGTCGCCTCCGCGGTCAACCTGCTCGACCCCGAGGCGGTGATCATCGGCGGCGGGCTCGGGGTTCGCTTCGGCGAGCGCCTGATGGACCCGTTGATGGAGGAGATGAGCAAACACCTCTTTCTCGACGAGCGTCCGCCGGCGGTCCGGGTCGCCTCGCTCGGCGACCTCGGCGGGGCGATCGGCGCCTCTCTCCTCATCTCCCGTTAGCCGATGGCGATCGACCCCGGCCCGACCCAGCTGCGGATCCTGCGGCCGGCGCCCGGCGTCCTCGCCTTCTACGACGGCCGGGTCGAGGGCTACCGCTTCGCGCCGCGGCCGAACTGGATCGACGAGGGAGCGCTGGCGCTCGGCACCGCCAGCTTCGCCGTAGTCGAGGGCGAGGAAGCGCTCGTCTACGACACCCACACCACGCCCGAACACGGGCGGCGGATCCGCGCCGCGCTCGAAGCCGAGGGGGTGCGCCGCTTCACCGTCCTGCTCAGCCACTGGCACCTCGACCACGTCGCCGGCAACACCGCCTTCCGCGACTGCGAGATCCTCGCCACCGCCCGCACCGCCGAGTTGCTGGGCGAGCACCGCGAGGCGATCGAAGACGGCCGCCACGAGGGACCGCCGGGCGTCTGCCCCCTGGTCCTCCCCACCCGCACCTTCGAGGGACGGGTGGAGCTGCGGGTCGGCGACAGGAGGCTGGAAGCGATCCACGTCGACGTCCACAGCGACGACGCGGCGGTGCTCTGGGACCCGGTGGCGCGGCTGCTGCTCGCCGGCGACACGGTCGAGGACACCGTCACCTACGTCGAGGAGCCTGACCGCTTCGAAGCGCACCTGCGCGACCTCGACCGCCTGCTCGAGCTCGACCCGGCGACGGTGATCCCCAGTCACGGCGACCCAGACGTCATCGCCGGGGGCGGCTACGGGCAGGGCCTGATCACCGCCACCCAGGCCTACGTCCGCCTCCTGCAACGGATGCCGGCCGAGCCTGAGCTGCGCGAGCTACCGCTGCGAGAGCTGCTGGCGCCGCTGATCGAGGCCGGCGACGTCCGCTGGTTCGAGCCCTACGAGCGCGTCCACCGCGAGAACGTCGGGACCGTCCTAGACGCGGCCTGACGTCTGCCGCTGCCGGCGGGCGACCGCGTCGACCAGGACGGCGAGCAGCAGCACGCCGCCGGTCACCATCAGTTTGACCGCGGAAGAGAGCGAGAGCAGGTCCATCCCGTTCGAGATCGATCCGATCACCAGCGCACCGAGCAGGGCCGTCCAGACCGAGCCGCGGCCGCCGAAGAGGCTGGTGCCGGCGATCACCGGGCCGGCGATCGCGAGCAGCAGGAGTTCGTTGCCGCCGGAGTTCTGGTTGACGGCGAAGAGGCGGGAGGCGGCCATCACGCCGCCGATCGCGGCCATCGTGCCGGCGATCGTGAAGACCGCGA
>JALYWY010000005.1 GCA_030852475.1 Actinomycetota bacterium
TCACGCCCTGCCCGCTCTGCCACCTCAACCTCGACATGCAGCAGCCGGAGGCGGCCAAGGTCGTCAACCGCGACCTCGGCCTCGCCGTCCTCCACCTGCCGCAGCTGGTCGGCCTCGCCCTCGGCGCCGAGCCGAAGGAGCTGGGGATGGGCAAGCACATCGCCTCGACCCGCTGGGTCGAGGAGCGCCTCACCGCCGGCGCCCCGGCTTAGCCGCCGAAGAAAATCTGCCCCGCAAAGGTGAGCATCACGCTCGCCATCGAGACGATCAGCGTTTGCTGCAGCCGGTCGACCTTGGCATCAAGCGAGTTGAAGCCAGCATCCATCCTTGATTCGAGCCTGTCGATCCGCCCTGCCAGGTCATCTAGACGGGCGTCGGTCCACTGGGCGCGGCTGCTCTCCATACCCAGAACGTAGCAGACAAGATGTTACGTATTGCACGCTAAATGAGGATTCTTTGCGGCGAGATCGCAATAGCTCTCGCCGATGAGATCGACGTCTTCGATTTCGAAGGATTTCCGCAGTTCACAGAGCAATCCTTGGAAGCGCTGTAGGTCTTCTTCCCCAGGCTCAGCAACCGCCTCGAACTCGATGAAGCTCCCCAGGCCCTCGACCGAATCGAGGTGGATCCTCACCGCTTTGAAGATGAAGAGGCGACGCGCTTTCTCCACCACAGCGATGACGCCGAGGGTGCCGGCGAAGTAAGTGTCCCGCTGGAGCAGCGTCCCTCTGTCCTCCGCCCCAAGCTCTTCGCAGACCTGTAAAGAGCGCTTCGGATCAGGGTCTTTGGCCTTCAGCTCCAGATTCCGGCGCTCGCCTTCCATTGACGGCACCTTAGAAGGGGCCGCGCCGGAGCGCGGCCCCTTCCTGGCTGGGCGTGGCTATTTGCCCGCGATGTAGAGGGATTTGCCTTCTGCGACGCTGGTCAGGCTCATCCGCGCGGAGTGCGTCAGGGACGTGGGACATGCCCCTTCCGGCGCTTCTTCCGCGATCTGCCATTTGCCCCCCATGCCGATTTCGGTGGGGTTGCCGTTGGTCACGTTGGCGATCAGGTGAATGGCCGAGTAGACGCATATCGCCGTGCTCTGGATAACCAGCAGCGGCGGCCCTTTGTTCAGCTTCGCCAGTTCGAAAGAGCCCTGCGGCGCCAGCGGCTGCGTGTATTCGAACCGCGAGGCGTCGTAAGGCGGGTTTTCGAACCAGACCACAGCTTCCGGTTCTTCCGGGAAGGTCGTCGTGCAACCTTCGCCAAAACCGAACTGGAGGCTCGAGATGCCGTTGCCGGAGCTCGTGCCGTCTTCGTTGAATTCGCCCCAGTACTCACCCTGCGGGCAGACGACCGAGAGTTTCGGCCCTCCCGTCGAGGTGAAGGTCGCGACCGTTTCCGGCATCACGGCGCCGGTCACTTTGATCCCGCTGAACCCCTGTCCTTTCGGGCAGGTCAGGACGCCTCCGACGAGTTCCGGTTCGGCTTTGCAGAGGACGGTGCCTTCGCCGCCTTCTTCTTCTTCGCCTTCTTCTTCTTTGCCGCTGATCTGCGAGATCGCGGCGGCAGCGGCTTCGGCGACCGGACCCGGCAGGTCCGCGTAGCCTTCCTGCCTCACGGCCCTCTGCCCGCCTTCTTTGTCGATGACGTAGGCGAGGTAGTCGCGGACGGTCGTCGCCGCTTTTTCACCGAAGTGATCGACGGCGGCCACGTCCCAGGTGAGGGTGCAGATCGGGTAGGCGTTTTTGGCGACTTCGCCGATGTTCGGATCCGACCCGTACACCTGCGACCAGTCGACGTTGACGCCGGCTTCCCACCCTGCGGGGAGCGTGTATTTCGCGGCGCCGCAATTCGCCCCTCCTTCGCTCGTCTCAGGCGAAGCGGCTCTTTTGCCGTTGAAAACGCTGATGATCTGTTTCGGCGCCCGCTGCCTGGCTTCCGCGAGGCTGCCGTAGGTGATGGTGCCCGGGTTTGCGGCAACGTAGTTGAGCGGGCCGATCTCACCTTCACCCACCGAACCTGCCACGGTGGTCACCGTTCCTTCGCCTTCCTGACAGTCCGCTTTGCGCGGCCATTCGAGGTTAGGCGGAGCTTCACCGCCGAAGGGGGCCTTCAGCTGCGCCCAGGTCCGTTTCGCATTGCCGGTGCAGGCGAGCGGCGAGGAGTCGATCGAGTTCAGGTAGTGCTTGAACTGGTAGGTGGTGCCGGCGCTTTCTTCGCGGACGATTCGGGTGATCGCCTGGTCGCAGTCGCCGCCGAGCGTGGGATCGGAGGCGGCATTGAGTTTGCGCCAGTTCTTGATCTCGCCGCTGAAGACTTTCTCCAGCTGCGCGTTGTTGATCTGCGGCACCACGCAGGGCTGATGCGCGGGCAGCGCCGGCGGATGGGCGGCGATCGCGATCGCGGTCTGCGTCACCGGCACCACGGCAAGGTCGCTGCCGAGGGCGGCTTTCATGTTTGCCAGCATCGTCCCTTCTTCACCCACTGGGCCCGACGGGGCGATGTCGGTGCCGATGAAGTTGGCGAGGAAGCCGAACGGTTCGCTGTGCACGGCTCCGTCTTCGGCGCCCCAGTGGCGCAGCGCAGCCGGACTTCCCAGCGGCACGTAACTCACTTCCGGGGTCCCGCCGCTCCCCTGGCTGCCGTTGCAGGCCAGCGGACTCGACGAGGAAGAGTTGAACCCGTCTTCGCCCTGTGACCAGCGTTGCTGGGCATATGCCTGGAGGAACGAGCCCATCCCTTTGACGTTGCTCCCCGAGCACTGTTCGCCCAGCGCCGAGGCGCCGCTGGCCTGCAGCGCGCCAAGCGCGGCGAGCAGCGCCAGGGCGCAGGCAAAGAGCGCGCTGCGCCTCCCGGCCGCCCGCGGGCGCCCTTCGATCACATTCATCATTTTTCTCCCTTGATGACGCCACGACCCATAGTCATGGCTGTTTCCTGCCCGTCCTTGGACGGAGATCCCCTTGTAATCAGAGGGAGTAGAAGAAGTTGCGGAAGCCGTGCGAATTCGAGTCCGTAATGTCGCAAGTTGCAGGTTCGATAGCCTCAGTCCCAGGTGAGCCGGGAAGACTGGTCGGCAGCTGATTTGTCGACCCCGAAAGGCTTCCAGTGGCTATCGCCGTAGGCACCTTCCTTATTGCTCTGGCCGTTATCGCGTCGGAGAAGATGCACCGCACCAACGTCGCCCTGCTGGGCGCGGCGATCGTCGTCCTCTTCGTCGGCGACTTCTCGCAGGAGCAGGCGATCGAGGCGGTCGACTTCAACACGATCGGCCTCCTCGTCGGGATGATGATCATCGTCTACCTGACCCAGCAGACCGGGGTCTACGACTACGTCGCGATCCGGGCGGGGCAGCTCTCCGGCGGAAAGCCACTGGCGGTGACGATGAGCCTCGCCGGGACGACGGCGCTCCTCTCGGCCTTCCTCGACAACCTGACGACGATCCTGCTCGTGGTGCCGATTACCTTCCTGCTGGCCGACGCACTCGACATCGATGCCCTGCCGCTGGTGATCATCGAGGTGATCGCCTCCAACATCGGCGGCACCGCGACCCTGATCGGCGATCCCCCGAACATCATCATCGCCGGCGCCACCGGGCTCAGCTTCAACGCCTTCATCGTCAACCTCGCCCCGATCGTGGCTTTGACCTTCGTCGTGGTGATTCCACTCCTCTACCTCTTCTTCCGCAGCCGGCTGCAGGTGGAGGAGAAGAACCGGAGGGCGGTGATGGACTTGAACGCCAAGGCTTCGATCCGCGATCACGAGGAGCTGCGGCGAACCGGGCCGGTCCTCGTGCTCACGGTCCTCGCCTTCTTCGCTCACCAGGCGCTGCACATCGAGCCGGCGACGGTGGCGCTGACCGGAGCCGCGATCGCCCTCCTGATCACCAAGGTCGACCTCGAGGAGGCGCTCTCCAACATCGAGTGGACGACGCTCTTCTTCTTCATCGGCCTCTTCGTGATGGTGGGGGCCCTGGAGGAGACCGGCGCGATCGGCCACGTCGCCGACGGGGTGAAGGACCTGACCGGCGGCGACCGCACCGCCGAGCTCCTCGGAGTCACCTGGATCGCCGCGCTCGGCTCGGCGGTGGTCGACAACATCCCCTTCACCACGGCGATGGTCCCGGTCGTCCAGGAGCTGCAGCAGGAGGCGGGGGCGACCGGCGACGACGCCTACTGGTGGTCGCTGGCGCTGGGCGCCTGCTTCGGCGGCAACGCGACCCTGATCGCGGCCGCCGCCAACGTCGCCGCGGCCGGAATGGCGGAGCGAGCGGGGACGCCGATCAGCTTCGTCACCTTCCTCAAGGTCGGCATCCCTGCGACCATCGTCTCCCTGCTGATGGCCACCGCCTACATCGCGATCCGCTACATCCTGATCTGAGGAGCGAACCAATGCCCGACTCGATCATCAAGCAGACCCTCCGCGAGATCGACCCGCTGCGCGCCGACGAACTGATCGGGCCCGCAGCCCGGCGGGTGATCGAGCTCGGGCTGCCGGCGCTGCCGGCGATCGAGGACGACGGCAGGTTCGCCGGGATCTTCGGCGAACGCGAGTTCCTCGCCGCCCTCTTCCCCGGCTACGTCGGCGAGCTGAAGTCGGCGGCGATGATCTCCCGCTCCGCCGACGAGACGATCGAGCGCCGCAGCCACTGCAGCAGCGAGCCGATCCGCAAGTACCTGACGACCGATCACGTCCTCGTCGAGGACGACTACTCCGACACGCAGCTGGCGGAGATATTCCTCCACCATCGGGTGCTGATCGCTCCGATCGCCACGGCAGGTCGCGTGCACGCGGTGATCACCCGCCACGACTTCTTCTGCGAGCTGGTCGGCCGCTTCGGGACGATCGCCGAGGACTTGGACGGTTAGCTAGCCGCGCGGGCGGAGCAGCCCGCGCTCGATCAGGAGCTCGCCGAGCTGGACGGTGTTCGTTGCGGCGCCCTTGCGGAGGTTGTCGGAGACGACCCAGATGTCGAGCGCGCGCTCGTTGCCGGCGTCGCGGCGGATGCGGCCGACGTAGACGTCGTCCTTGCCGGCGGCGTCGACGGCCATCGGGTACTTGGCGGCGGCGGGGTCGTCGACGACCGTGACGCCGGGTGCCGCTTCCAGCAGCTCGCGCGCCTGCTCGGGGTCGAGCGGCTCCCGCGTTTCGACGTTGACCGCCTCGGAGTGGCCGGAGACGACCGGCACCCGGACGCAGGTGGCGCTGACCTTGATCTCGGGGTCGCCGAGGATCTTGCGGGTCTCGTTGATCAGCTTGCGCTCCTCGTCGGTGTGGTCGTCCCCCTCGGGGAAGCTGCCGGCCTGGGCGAGGACGTTGAAGGCGATCTGGTGCGGGTAGATCTGGGGCTCGGGCATGTCGTAACCGCCGACGACCGCCCGCGCCTCCGCCTGCAGGGCGTCGATCGCCGCCTTGCCGGTGCCGGAGACCGCCTGGTAGGTGGAGATCACCAGGCGCTCGATCCCGGCCGCGTCGTAGAGCGGTTTCAGGGCGACGACCATCTGCATCGTCGAGCAGTTGGGGTTGGCGATGATCCCGTTGTGGCCCTCGAGCGCGTCGGGGTTGACCTCGGAGACGACCAGCGGTACGTCGTCGTGCATGCGCCAGTAGCTGGTGTTGTCAACCACCGTCGCCCCCGCCTCGACCAGCTTCGGCGTCCACTCGGCGCTGACCGAGCCGCCGGCCGAGGAGAGCACCAGGTCGAGACCCTGGATCGCCTCGTCGCTGACCGCCTGCACGGTCAGCGCTTCGCCGTTCCACTCCAC
>JALYWY010000011.1 GCA_030852475.1 Actinomycetota bacterium
CGGCGAGGCCGCGGCGGAGATCGCGGCGATCGTCCCCGCCGAGGACGACGAGCGGCTGGCCCGCGCCGCCGCCGGGCTGGCGCGCGAGCTCGAGGACAGCCTGCAGGGGTTCCACCTGACCACCGGCCGCAGCCGCCGCGCCGCCGACCCGGTCGACCTCTACCGCGCCGGCAGCGAGGCGCGGCTGGCGGTCAACGTCGGCGAGGCGGAGGAACGCTCGCTGCTCGCCTTCGAGGACACCGGCGCCTACCGGTTGCTGCTGCCGGCGATGAGCGAGGACCCGGCCGAGCTCGAACGCTTCTACGCGGAGACCGTCCAGCCCCTGGTCGCCTACGACGACCAGTACGAGACCGAGCTGGTCGCCACCGTCGAGGCCTACCTCGACAACGACGGCAACGTCGCCGCCACCGCCAAACAGCTCTTCACCCACCGCCACACGATCCGCTACCGCCTCGAGCGAGTCCGCGAGCTCTGCGGCCACGACGTCAGCGCCACCGAAGGCCGCGAGAAGCTGGGACTGGGCCTGAAGGCGATGCGCGTCCTCGGCATCGCGTCGCCGCGCGGGCCGGCGTCGGAGCCGGGCGCCAAAGGCGGCAAGGTGGCGCGGGCGACGGAGGAGTAACTCGAACCCGCAGTACTCCGGGAGGGGGACTCGAACCCAAGACCACTTCTCGGACCAAAACCGAGCGTGCTACCGATTACACCATCCCGGACTAAGCAATTCGCAGGCTACCGCTCTTGACGGACGGAATGTTCTGTCTGAGCGAGTAAGTAGTTTCCAGCTATGCCCAGGTACGGAGAGAAAGAAGCGCGAGAAGCAGTTGCCGACTCTCGCTCCTTTGCCGAGGCATTGCGAAAGCTAGGCATGAGTGTCGCGGGTGGTAATCACCGGCTCTTCAAGGAATGGGTTGCGAGGTGGGAAATTCCTACGGACCACTTCGATGGTGGCGCTTCTGTGAGGAGGCTTCCCTCCAAAGTCGCCAAGCCGCTCGATGAGGTGCTGGTCCAAAACTCGACCTACCCCCGAAACAAGCTGAAGCAGCGCCTTTATCTCGAGGGTCTGAGAGAGCGCTGCTGCCAGATGTGCGGGCAGGACGAAAACTGGCAGGGGCGGACGATGTCCCTGATCCTCGATCACATCAATGGTGTCCCTGACGACAACCGGTTGGAGAATCTGAGGATTGTCTGTCCCAACTGCGCTGCGACTCTCGACACGCATTGTGGGCGCAAGAACCGCCGCGAGCCAGAGATCCGCACATGTAAACGGTGCAGAAAAGAGTTCCAGGCGAAATACTGTAATCACCGCTACTGCTCCCACTCCTGCGGCACCCGGTGGGATCGATCGAAGCTGCGGGGAAAGCCGATGCCTGAGTACAGGCGCGTGAATCGGCCCCCGTATGAGCAGCTTGTGGCCGAAATAGAGGCGACCAGCTACTGCGCCGTCGGCCGTAAATATGGCGTCTCCGACAACGCCGTCCGCAAGTGGGTGCGGTTCTACGAGCGTGAACGGGAGCGGGAGGCGTCCGCGTAGAGCTTTAGCTTCTTCTTCATGGAGATCGGAGGGGCTTCGCTTGACCCCGAGGTGCGCGAGGGGCTGAGCCGCAGCTGGAAGGCGCTGATGTTCGTCGGCGTCGCGGCGATCGTGGTTGGCTGCGTCGCGATCCTGGTGCCCGCCGTGGCCGCGGTGGGGACGGCGATCTTCATCGGCTGGCTGCTGCTGTTCGTCGGCGCGATCCTGGTTGCGGCGGCGTTCTCGGCGCACTCGATCGGGACCCTGGTGCTGCGGATGATCTGGGCGATCCTGACGGTGATCGTCGGCCTCTGGCTGATCGTCGAACCGCAAAACGGCACCCTCACCCTGACCCTGGTGCTGGGGATCTACTTCCTCTTCATGGGCCTGACCCGCACCGCCCTCGCCTTCATCGCCCGCGGCCAGCCCAACGCCGGCCTGCTCGGCCTCAACGGCGTCGCCAGCCTCCTGATCGGCATCCTCATCCTCGCCAAGTGGCCCAGCTCCGCCGACTGGGCGATCGGCCTTCTCGTAGGAATAGACCTGATCTTCGCCGGCTGGACCCTCACCTCAGTGGCCCTCCTAGGCAAAGACCTCTCGAAGCGGACCTAAAACAGCTTTGACAAAGGCTCCCGGCCCGCGGGTCCTGTCTCCGATCGGGGGCTCTCCCTACCGGGAGAGTCCTCCCGATCGTCGCCACCCGCGGGAGGAGCGTCTACGTCTGAGACACCGACGTCCTGAGCAGACGCTCCTCCGGCGGGTGGCTCAAGTGTGGGGGGTGCCGAGCATCCAGCGCAGGTGCCCCCCATCAGCTTGAGACGGGTCCCGCCGGCCCAGCGCTTTGTCCGACAGATGGTGTGCGCCAGCTGCCTTCGTCCTACAGATGGGGCAGTTCGCAATACGATCCCCGGGTGAGTTCCTCCCCGCTGGTTCTCGTCATGGCGGCGGGCGAGGGGACGCGGATGCGTTCCTCGACGCCGAAGATGCTCCACCCCCTCTGCGGCCGGCCGATGGTGGCCTGGCCGATCGCTGCTGCGCGCGAAGCGGGTGCGGGTCGCGTCGCCGCGATCGTCTCGCCGGGGCGGGACCTCTCCGCAGGGCTGCCCGAGGATGTCGAGACGGTCGAGCAGCCGCAGCCCGACGGCACCGGCGGCGCGATCCGGGCGGCGCTGCCGCTGATCGAGGAGAGCGAGACGGTGTTGGTCCTCTCCGGCGACGTGCCGCTGATCTCGACCGAGACCATCTCCGGTCTGCTCCAAGCGCACGAGAGCTCGGACGCGGCGGCGACGATGCTGACGATCGAGCTCGACGACCCCGGCTCCTACGGCCGCGTCGTCCGCGACGCCTCCGGCGGCGTCGAGCGCGTGGTCGAGGCCAAAGCCGCCGGCGACGCCGATCCCGAGCAGCTGGCGATCCGCGAGATCAACGCCGGCACCTACGTCTTCGACGCCGCGCCGCTGGCCGCCGCCCTCGCCGGCCTCTCCAACGACAACGCCCAGGGCGAGTACTACCTGCCCGACGTCTTCCCGGCTCTGCGCGAGGCCGGCCACTCGGTCGCTGCCCACCTCGCCGACGACCTCGCGGTGACGATGGGGGTCAACAACCGCGTCGACCTCGCCGCGGTCGAGACGGAGGCGCGCCGCCGCCTGCTCGAGGCCCACATGCTGGCCGGCGTCACCGTCGTCGACCCCGCCTCGACCTGGATCGACGCCGGGGTCGAGATCGCCGCCGATGCCCGCATCGAGCCCGGCACCACTCTGCGCGGTCAAACCGCGATCGCCGCGGGGGCCGTCGTCGGCCCGCTCAGCACCCTGATCGATTGCTCGATCGGCGCCGGCTCCCAGATCCTCCACTCCTATCTGGTCGAGTGCGACGTCCGCGACGGCTGCTCGGTCGGCCCCTTCGCCTACCTGCGCCCGGGCGCCCTGCTCGAGGACGGCGCCAAGGCCGGCACCTTCGTCGAGATCAAGAACTCGCAGGTGGGGGAGGGCACCAAGGTCCCGCACCTCTCCTACGTCGGCGACGCCGAGATCGGCCCCGGCAGCAACCTCGGCGCCGGCACGATCACCGCCAACTACGACGGTTTCCGCAAGCACCGCACCGTTATCGGCCGCGATGTGCGCATCGGCGTTGACACGATGCTGATCGCACCGGTAGAAGTCGGCGACTCCGCCTACACTGGCGCTGGCGCAGTGATCAAAGACGACGTGCCCGAGGGGGCATTGGCCGTCAGCGAGAACGCGCAACGGAACATCGACGGATACGCCGCTCGCAAGGCGGCCCAGATGCGAGAGGACAAAAACGCGTGAGCATGATCGAGGAGCGCCCACAGGTGGGCACCGGCATCGACCACGACTACACGAAGCGGATGATGGTCTTCGGCGGCCGCTGTTCGATGGACCTGGCCGCCAAAGTCGCCGGCAAGCTCGATCTCGACCTCGGGCAGGTGACGCTGAAGACCTTCGCCAACGGCGAGGTCTACTGCCGCTACGAGGAGTCGATCCGCGGCGCCGACGTCTTCCTCGTCCAGTCGACCTGCACCAACGAGCAGGAAGGGATGACCCCGAACGACGCGCTGATCGAGCTGCTGACGATGATCGACGCCGCCCAGGGCGCCTCCGCGCACCGGATCATCGCCGTGCTCCCCTGGTACGGCTACGCCCGCCAGGACAAGAAGTCTGCCCCGCGCGAGCCGATCTCCGCCCGCATCGTCGCCAAGTGCCTGGAG
>JALYWY010000036.1 GCA_030852475.1 Actinomycetota bacterium
CTCCCGGCTCGAGCGGGTTGGTGATCACCCGGGTGCCGAACTCGCCGCCGGGCCAGGCGAAGCTGCGGTAGCCGCTCTGGCGCGAGAACCTGGCGCCGAGCGGGGCGCCGCAAACGGCCGCGTCGCACCAGCTGCCGGTGACCGCGTCCGCGCCCGCGTCGAAGAAGAGGGTTGCGTCCAGCGGCGCCCCGGCGACCGTCGCGGTGAGGTCGATCCAGACGCCGTCCTGGGTCACGGTGAGCGGCTGGGCCGCCCCGGGCACCGGCGCCGCGCCGGCGATCCCGTCGGCGGGGGCATCGGCTTCCCGCCACGGCGTCCCCGCCAGCGTCCGCTCGACCCAGAGCGGGCCTCCCGGAGTCGAGGTGCGCTCGAGCAGGACGACCGAGCGGTTCAGCGCCGGATCGTCGGTTTCGGCGATCGCCCAGGCGTTGCCGAGCCCGGTGGCGTCGATCGCGCGGATGCGGAAGCTGCCGCTCAGCGCCGGCGGCAGCGCCACCGTCTCGCGGCTCCACTGGGTGCCGTCGTAGTGGAGGATCGCGGGGGCGACGGTGCGGTTCTGGGGTCCGAACAGCAAACCGGTCCCGTCGGACTCGTCGATCGCGGCGACGGCCACCGCCCCCAGCCCTTGTTCGCCCGCCAGAGCCTCCGCGGGAGCTTCGCCTTCGACCGGCAACAGCACCGCGGGGGGCGGGTCCGGCGCCTCCCGCCAGGGACCGCCGGGGTCGCGACGCAGCACCACGACCTGTTCGCCGACCGGGCGCGAGGTATCGCGCCCGACCAGGACTCCCCCACCGGCGTTGGTGATGCGAGCCGAGAGGCGGTTCGGGAAGGGTCCCCGGTAGGGGTTGCCGTTGACGTCCTGCGGCGTGTCGTAGACCTGCCAGCCGGTGGCGTCGGTGTGGCGCAGGAAGACCAGCTGCGGGTCTGGCACCGCCGGGTTCGCCGGCGCCCCGAAGGCCAGCTTGCGGTTGCCCACCGTAACGTCCCCGACCGCGAGCGGCAGCGGCCGGTAGCCCCAGGCTTCCCCCGCCTCGCCACCGGGCGCGGCGCCCATCAGCTCCATCTGCGGGTCGGCCGCGCCGAGCAGCGGCAGCGGGTTGGTCCCTCCCGGCGAGAGCTGGCTGCTCCCCGGTGCCGCGACGAAGAGGAGGACGGCGAAGATCGCGACGAAGAGGCTGAAGTTGCGGCGGTTGCGCAGCACCGCCCGGCGACCCGGCCTCACTTGCGCTTGACCTCGGAGACCTGGAAGGCCAGTCGGGTCGGGTAGTTCTCCCGGCTCAGCTTGAGGACGAGCTGGTGGCGGCCGGACGCGAAGGTGCGCCGGGGCGTGCGGGCGACCGTGCGGCCGCCGCGCTTTGCCAGCAGCGCCACCTTCGCCTTCCGCGTCACCGTGAAGGAGACGGTCAGGGTCAGGCCGCGCAGTTGCGAGCGGACCTTGCGCAGCAGCGGCGGCAGTCGTTTCGTCTTTGGTTTCGGCCCTTCGGCGAGCGGGTTCTGCTCGAGTTCGGGCGGCGCGAACAGCTGCGAGTCGTCAACCGGGGGTTTGTCCGGGATGAACTGTTCGGCCGCCTCGTTGGGCCGGAACTCGATCGTCCCCTGGAAGGCCGGGTCGGTGTCTTCGGAAAGCACCTGCCCTTCGCTGTAGCGGAAAAGCCAACCGGCCCAGGTGACCATCCAGCATTCTTCCGGCGCCGGGCAGGCGATCCGGGCGGCGCTGCCGCGACCGGCGCCGGCGGCCGGCAGGCGGGTCGTGGTCGTCACCCCGCTGGGAGAGATGCGGGCGACGGTCGCTTTGCTGTTGGTGCTGCGCCGCTCGGCGAAGGGGACGACGGTTGCGAAGGCGTCTTCGCCGCCGGGGAGAGCGGCGACGTCGCCGAAGCGGTCGGTCGGCCCGAACTCGGCCTCGTCGATTTTCACCTCCTGGAAGCTGTCGCCGACCAGGCGCGCCGCCAGCGGCGGGCGTTCCACCGCTCCCCCTTCCGGCGCCGCCGGCCCCGAAGCGGCGCCGCCCCCCACCGCCCAGAGGTCGGCCCCGTCGCTGTCGAGCGCCAGCAGCTCGCTCCCATTGACAGCCGCCTCAGCCGGCAGGAAGGGGTCGTTGGCGAAGGTTTCGCCCGCGATCCGGTGGATCAAGCGGGGCGCCGACTCGGGCTCCGCCAGTTCGACCGGCTCGGTCCGGTTCTCCGGCGAGCGGCCGACCAGCGTCGACTCGAAGAGGCCGCCGGCGTGGAACTCCATGTCGGTGATGCCCCGCCCCTGCGGGCCGTAGACCGTCTGCAGGTCGCTGCCGTTCCAGTGCAGGTGGAAGGCGCCGATCCGCTCGCCGAGCGCGTCCTGGGAGCCGACGCCGCCGAACCAGCAGTCGTTCGGACCGTTGCAGGTCGCCGACATCATCATCCGGAACGGGTCGGCGGCGTCGACCCGGGTGCTGAACGAGCCGACCACCTGGCCGTCCTTGAAGCGGCAGAGGGCGAGCCCGGAGCCGCGGCGCGGCTGGCTCGGCTCGCTCACCACCCAGAACTCGGTCGGCCCCGCCCAGGCGATCCGCGCCGTGTCCCCCGGCCCGCCGCAGACGGTCGCCAGCTGGCGCCAGCTGCGGCCGTTCCAGTAGAAGATCCCGCGCGGGATCGTCGCGTTGCCGGCAACCGTCAGCAGCCCCCGGTTCGGGGCCCAGAAGGAGAGGTCGCCGGGCGCCCCGAGCGGCACTTTGAACGGCGCTCCGGGCGGGGGCGGCGGCTGCTCCAGTCGCCAGATCGGCGCCGCGCCGGCGGGGGCGACCAGCACCGCGGCGGCAAGCAGCGCGACCAGCGCCGCCGGCGTCTTGGTGGCGCGTCTACTCACCTGCGTCCGGTGCGCCTTCCTGCTGGGGCTGCGGCTCGGGGAGCGCGGGTGGCGTCTGCCGCCCCCCGAGGTCGAGCAGGGTGGGCTTGACGGTGGAGAGGACGGCGTCGAGGGCGTGGCCGGAGAGCGTCTCGTGCTCGATCAGCGCGTTGGCGGTCTCGTAGACCGCGCTCCAGTTGCCGCCGAGGATCTCTTCCGCCTGCGCGACCGCCTCCTCGACGATCCGCTCGACCTCCCGGTCGATCAGCTCCAGCGTCGCCGGCCCGACCGAGCCGAGCTCCTGCAGCGAGGCGCCGAGGAAGACCTCGCCCTGTTTCTCACCGATGGTCACCGGCCCGAGCTCCGCGGACATGCCGTAGGAGGTGACCATCTGGCGGGCGAGCCCGGTCGCCGCGTGGAGGTCGTCGTGGACGCCGGTGGAGACGACGCCGAACTCGATCTT
>JALYWY010000045.1 GCA_030852475.1 Actinomycetota bacterium
CGGGCTCGGTCAGGCCGAAGCAGCCGATCGCCTCGCCTGAAGCCATCCGCGGCAGCCACGCCTGCTTCTGCTCCTCCGAGCCCCAGCGCCAGATCGCGTACATCGCCAGCGAGCCCTGGACCGAGACGAGGCTGCGGATGCCGCTGTCACCCGCCTCCAGCTCCATGCAGGCGAGGCCGTAGGCGGTGGCGGTGGCCCCGGCGCAGCCGTAGCCCTCGAGGTGCATTCCCAGCACTCCCAACTTCCCCAGTTCCGGCGCCAACTCGGCGACCGGGACGGTCGCCTCCTCGAACCACTCCCCCACGTTCGGCACCACCTTGTCGCGAACGAAGGCGCGGACGGTGTCGCGGATGTCGCGCTCCTCGTCGGAGAGGAGGGCGTCAAGCGCGAGGAAGTCGTTGGGGCGGATCGGGGAGGCGGGCGACACGCCCCGAAATCTATTTGTTGATGCCTTCGACGACGTAGGCGGCGACGTCTTCGATGTCCTTCGTCGAGAGGATTTCGGCGAAGGCCGGCATGCCGCCGCCGCCTTCGGTGACCTGTTCGATCGCCCCGTTGAGGGTTTTCGCTTTCGGAGCGCCTTTCAGCGAGGGGCCGCCGTTGCCGCCGCCGCCGGTGGCGCCGTGGCAGATCGAGCAGTTTTCGTTGTAGATCGTTTTCCCGGCCGCCGGGTCGCCGCCGGCCGATTCCTCTTCGACGTTTTCTTTGCCTTCGGTGCCGCCGCCGGCCGCTTCTTCGGGTGAGCCTTCCGATTCCTCGACCTCGACCTGCGGCGCTTCCTCGCCGGCGTGCTGTCCCTGCTCGCCTTTGCCGGCGCCCTCGATCTCCTCCAGTTCGCCGTCAAGCGAGAAGAGCCAGAGGTTGTCGCCGTGGGCGCTGGCGGCGAGCGAGTTGCCGCCGGCGTAGAAGGCGAGGTACTGCTCGCCCTCCCACTCGAATATGGTTGGCGTGTTGTTGGCGCCGGCGCCGGTCTGGAAGGACCAGAGCTCGTCGCCGGTCTCGGCGTCGAGGGCGGTCAGCTCGCCGTTGCTGCGGCCGACGAAGACGAGGTTGCCGGCGGTGGTGACGGTGCCGCTGTAACAGGATTCGTCGTCCCATTGCCGCTGCCACTCGATCTCGCCGGTGTTGACGTCCTGCGCGGTCACGGTCCCGTCGTAGGTGCCGAAGCCGGTCAGCGTGAAGACGCTGGAGAGGTAGGTGGTGCCGATTTTGTGTTTTTCCAGCCCTTCGGTCATGAAGCCCGCGTAGCTGGAGATGCCGCAGATGTAGACGTCGCCGGTATTGCGGTTGTAGCTCGAGGGCGGCCAGTTGGTCCCCCCGCTCGGCCCCGGCGCGATCACTTTCGCGTTTTTGTTGAAGGGGTCGAAGATCTCACCGCCTTCGACTTTGATGTCTTTGCCGACGATCCCTTCGGCCAGCCCTTTGATCTCTTCCACCTGCTCTTCGGTGACCTCATGCGGGGCGAACGGCTCGGTCAGCGGGAAGGGCTGGGTCGCCCACGTCGCCTGCTGTTTTTTGTCCTGCGGCACTTTCCGCTCGACGATCCCGTGCACCGGCTCGCCGGTTTCGCGGTCCAGCATGTAGAGCCACCCGGTCTTCCCCGGCTGGCTCAGGCCCTTGACCTCCTCGCCGTCGACCTCGCCGTTCCAGAGGACGACCGGGCTCGGCGCGTCGTAGTCCCAGATGTCGTGGTGGACCTGCTGGAAGTGCCATTTGTATTTGCCGGTCTCGGCGTCGATCGCGACGATCGAGGCGGCGAAGAGGTTTTCCCCGGGGCGGCCGCTGCCGTTGAGGTCAGGCGAGGCGTTGCCGGTCGAGAAATAGAGCATGTTCAGTTCGGGGTCGACCGCGGGGGTGTTCCAGATCGGCGCGCCCCCTCGTTTCCAGGCGTCGTTGTTGCCTTCCCAGGTGTCGTGGCCCACTTCCCCGGGCCCCGGGATCGCCCAGAATTTCCAGTCGACTTTTCCGGTTTTGGCGTCGACTGCGGTGAGGCGGCCGCGGATCCCGAACTCGCCGCCGGAGAGGCCGGTGTAGACGCGGCCGTTGTAGTAGAGCGGCGCGTTGGTGATCGTCTCGCCGTTCTGCCATTTCCCGATCGTGGTTTTCCATTTCACTTCGCCGGTCGCCTGGTCGAGCGCGACCAGGGTGCCGTCGAGCTGGCCGAGGAAGACCATCCCCTC
>JALYWY010000088.1 GCA_030852475.1 Actinomycetota bacterium
CCGAACGTCATCCCGCCCAACCCGAGGCTTCCCGAGGCCGAGAGCCGTCCCTTCAACCGCCTCTACGACGCCGTCGTCGCCTCGCAGGACCAAAAGCCCGAGTGCTTCGAGAAGCGCGGAGAGCCGCTCTGCACCCACGACGGCCAGTTCTACCTGTTCGATGAGAACACGCTGGAGGTACTCGCGGGGCCCGTTTCCGCGGAGCGCGACCTCTTTCTGAAGTTCGACGGCGAGCAGCCGGCGGGATCGATCGTCGAGGAGGTTCCGCAGGGCTACGTGGTGCTCCGCGAGGAGGCCCCGGCCGACGACCCGGCCACCGATGCGGACGAGGGCGACACCGGCTTCCGCGGCTGGTTCCTCCTCAAGGACAGGCCGGAGCTGACGGGCGACGACATCCGCAGCCCGGAGCAGAACTTCGACCCGGTCTCGAACATCCCGAACGTCACCTTCGACTTCACCGACGAAGGGAAGGAAGCGTTCGCCGACGTCACCGAGCGGATCGCCCAGCGCGGCCTCGCCGCCGCGGGAGTCCAGGGCCAGTCGATGACGGCCGAGCAGGCCGCGAATTTCTCCGACTCGTTCGCCGTCGTGCTCGACGGCGAGATCGTCTCGCGGCCCATCATCAACTTCAAGGAGAACCCCACCGGCATCTCGGGCGACGGCGGCGCGCAGATCTCGGGCAACTTCACGATCGAGGAAGCCCAGGACCTCGCCGAGTTCCTCCGGATCGGCGCGCTCCCGGTCGATCTCGCCCTGATCAACCAGTCGACCGTTTCGGCGACGCTCGGACAGGACGCTCTCGACGGAGCGATCACGGCCGCGCTTGCCGGCCTCGTGCTGGTCCTCCTCTTCCTCCTCGCCTACTACCGCTTCCTCGGGCTGGTCGCCGCGCTCGGGCTCGCCGTTTACGCCCTCTTCTATCTCGCGATGATCAAGATCATCCCGATCACGCTCACCCTGCCGGGAATCGCGGGGCTGATCCTCACAATCGGCGTCGCCGCCGACTCGAACATCGTGATCTTCGAGCGGATCAAGGAGGAGCTCAGACTCGGGCGGTCGACCCTGTCCGCGATCAGCCAGGGCTACCGCAAGGGCATCGCCACGATCATCGACGCAAACGTCATCACCCTGCTCACGGCATTCATCCTCTTCATCCTCGCCAGCGCCGGGGTCAAGGGCTTCGCCTTCACCCTCGGCATCGGCACCATCGTCTCACTCTTCACCGCCGTCCTCTTCACGCAGGCGTTCCTCGCGGTGATGGGACGCTCCCGGTTCCTGAACTCGGCCCGCTTCCTCGGCGCGGGGGAGAGGCACCTCGAGTGGAAGTTCGACTTCACGGGGCTCTCCAAGTACTTCTTCGCGGCCTCCGGCGTGATCCTCGCGATCGGTGCGATCGGGTTTGCGACGAAACAGCTCAACCTGGGCATCGACTTCGAATCCGGAACGCGGATCACCGCCGCCCTCGAGGAGGAAGCGACGGTGGAGGAAGTGCGGGAGACGCTGACCGATGCGGGCATCGACGGCGCCGAGCAGGCCGAGATCCAGCTCGTCGAGAACGAGGACTTCGGCCAGAACGTGATCCAGCTGCAGGCGAAGATCCCGCCGGACCAGGCGCCGGGCGTGCAAGCTGCGTTCGACGACGCCTATGGGCTCGAAGGCGGCGATCAGGGGTTCCAGAACGAGTCGGTCGGGCCCACCTTCGGCCAGCAGGTGGCCGAGAACGCCGTCTGGGCGCTCCTTCTGTCGCTGCTCGTGATCTCGATCTACGTCGCGATCCGGTTCGAGGCGAAATATGCGGTCCCCGTTCTCATCGCGCTCTTCCACGACATCCTGATCACCGGCGGCATCTACGCCCTGGCGGGCTTCGAGGTCACGAGCGCAACCGTCGCGGCCTTCCTCACGATCCTCGGCTATTCGATGTACGACACGATCATCGTCTTCGACCGCATCCGCGAGAACGTGCCGCGCATGCCTCGTGCCGCGTTCTCGCAGATCGTCAACCGCTCGATGTCGGAGGTGCTGACGCGCTCGCTTATCACCGGTCTCTCAACGGTCTTCCTCGTTGCCATGTTGCTCATCTTCGGCGACGAGACCCTTCGTGGCTTCGCGATCGCGATGATGATCGGCATCGCCTCGGGTACGTACTCCTCCATCTTCATCGGCGCACCCGTCCTGACCGAGTGGAAGGAACGCGAGCCGACCTACCGCGCCCGCCGCCACCACATCGAGGAGACCATGGGCTACGTGCCCGTCTTCCCCGAGGACAACGTCGTCGCTCGCGTCGAGGGCCACGGCCCCCAGGGC
>JALYWY010000093.1 GCA_030852475.1 Actinomycetota bacterium
AGCCATCACCAGGTTGAAGGAGACGAGCACCCAGGTGACGCCTGCGACGCTGGTGTCGAGTTCCCGGTAGATCTCGGGCAGGGCGAGGACGACGATCGAGGAGTCGGCGAGGACGATGCCGACGGCCAGGGCAAGGGCGGCGACGCGGGGTCGGGGGGTTGCGGCGCTAATAGCCGAGCTCCGTTGCGTACTCGCTGCGGTACTCGTGTTTCTTCTCCAGCACCTCTTCGACGTAGGCGCGGGTTTCGGGGAACTCGATGTCCTCGATCGTCAGGTCCGCCCCGCCCCACTCGTCGGCGTTCCCCGGCCCGGCGTTGTAGGCGGCGAGCGCCGCCGCCTCGTCTCCCTCGTAGCGATCGAGCAGTTCCCGCAGCAGGAAGGTGCCGTAGCGGATGTTCAGTTCCGGGTCGCCGAGATCGGAGAGCTCGAAGGTGGTGCCGCCGCTCTGTTTCTCGATGTATTCCGCCGCTTCCGGGGTGATCTGCATCAGCCCGCGCGCCCCCGCGCTCGAGGTCTGGTCTTTGAACTTCGACTCCGAGTAGATCACGGCGGCGATCAGGGAGGCGTCGACTTCCTTTTCCTCGGACTGCTGGCGGATCACGTCCTCGTGGCGCAGCGGCAGGGTCAGCTCCTGCAGCGCTTCGTCGAAGGTGCCGCTGGCGACCAGCGCCCCGGCAAACACCCCGAGCAGCACGGCGACGGCGCCGAGGGCGGCGAGTCGGCGGCGACGGCGCACCTTGCGCTTCATCGGCGCAGCTTTGCGAGCAGCGCGGACAGCGCCCGCTCCAGGTCCTCCACCGACCCGTCGTTCTCGACCACGTGCTCAGCCCGTTCCGCCTTCTCCGGCTGGGTCAACTGTCGCGCCTCGCGCTCGTCGACCAGCGCGTGGCCGCGGGCCGCGGCGCGCTCGCGGCGCACCTCGTCGGCGGCGACGACGGCGACGGTCGTGTCGAAGGCCTTGTCGCTGCCGACCTCGAACATCAGCGGCACCTCGACCACCGCGACCTCGGTCTCGGCCGGCAGCGAGAGCAGCCAATCGGCCGTGCGCCGCTGCACCAGGGGATGGATCTGCGTCTCGAGCCAGGTCAGCTGCTCGGGGTCGGCGAAGACGATCTCGCCGATCTTCGCGCGGTTGACCTGCCCGTCGGCGACCACGTCCGGCCCCCAGCGCTCCTCCAGCCTGCCCCGCAACGGCTCGCCTTCGAGCAGTTCGTGCACGACCGCGTCGCTGGAGAGCGTCGCCGCCCCGAGGCGCGCGAAAGCCTTCAGCGCCTCCGACTTACCGGCCGCGATGCCGCCGGTAAGACCGATCTTCAGTGGCGCCATCGGCGCCGCTCAACTCTGCTCGGACTCGCCCGTCTGCGCGTCGTCGTCAGTCGACTCGCTGGCCGCGCCCGGCGCGTCCTCCACCGATTCGTCCTCCTGAGGAGCCTTCTCCTGAGGAGCCTCCTCGGTAGTCCCGTTCTCCTCGGCGACCGGAGCCGGCTCGGCATCATCCGAGGCCTCGACTTCGGCGGGGAGGTCTCCAGGAGCCTCTTCGGACGGCGCCTCGGACTCGGGCGTCTCGGTGGTCTGTCCTTCAGCCTGGGCTATCTGTTCCCCGAGCCCGGCCATCGCCATGTTCTGCCCCTCGACCCGCTTGATGCTGAGCGAGAGACGGCGGCGCTCTTCGTCGATCTCGAGGATCTTGACGTTCAGCTTCGACCCCGGCTCGACCACTTCGCTCGGGTTCTCGACGTGGTGGTCGGCGAGCTCGGAGATGTGGACCAGGCCCTCGACGCCGGGGAGGATTTCGACGAAGGCGCCGAAGGCGACGACCTTGGTCACCGTGCCCTCGAGCACGTCGCCGCCGCGGTGGGTGTTGATCACCCGCTGCCACGGGTCCTCCTGAGTCTGCTTCAGGCCCAGCGAGATCCGCTGGCGGTCGCGGTCGATGTCGAGCACTTTGATCCGCACGTCGTCGCCGATCGAGACGACTTCGGACGGGTGGTTGACGTGGCTCCAGGAAAGCTCGGAGATGTGGATCAGGCCGTCGATCCCGTCGAGATCGACGAAAGCGCCGAAGTCGACGATGTTGGAGATCTTGCCTTCGACCACCTGGCCGGGCTCGAGGCGGCCGAGGATCTGCTCGCGGACCTCCTTGCGCTCCTCCTCCAGCACCGCGCGGCGCGAGAGGACGACGTTGTTGCGGCTGCGGTTGAGCTCGATCACTTTGCACTCGAGCGTCTGGCCCATGAACTCGTCGAGGTTGTGGAC
>JALYWY010000096.1 GCA_030852475.1 Actinomycetota bacterium
CGACGAACTGGTGACGCTGCTCTCCGACGGCCCGACTTCGAGCACCCTCGCCTGGACCTTCGAGCGGCTGCTGCGCAACCCCGACAAACTGGAGCTGCTGCGCGACGACATCCTCGCCGGCGACGGCAGCTACCTCGACGCGGTCGTGAAGGAGACGCTGCGGCTGCGGCCGCCGGTGCCGGTGGTCGTCCGCAACCTGCTGGAGCCGATGCGGCTCGGCGGCTACGACCTGCCGGCGGGAACCACCGTCGCCCCCTGCATCCACCTGATCCACCGCGACGAGCGGCACTACCCGGAAGCGCACCGCTTCCTGCCCGAGCGCTTCGTCGGCAAGCAGCCCGGCACCTACACCTGGATCCCGTTCGGCGGCGGCGTCCGCCGCTGCCTCGCCGCCAGCTACGCGGAAATGGAGATGAAGCGGGTGCTGCGGATCGTGCTGGAGACGACCGAGCTGCGCGCGGTCGAGAGCAGCGGCGAGCGGGCGCGCAAAAGCGCGATCTCCTTCAGCCCCGACCAGAAAGGGTTGGTGATCGCCGAACCGAGGGAAACCGAACCGACCGGCCTGCGGCCGCTGGCGCCGGTCTAGGGGCGGGCATGAGCTCGAGCGACATCCTCATCGTCGGCGCCGGCGCCAAGGCCGCCGCGCTCGCGGCCAAGGTGCACGTGATCAACACGCTCGGCCTCGGCGAGATCTCGATGACCGTGATCGAGAAAACCGAGCCCGCCGCCTCCTGGCTCGGGCGCAACGGGATGACCTCGGGCGAGGAGCCGCTGGCGATCCCGCCGATCAAGGACGTCGGCTTCCCGTACCAGAGCTCGCGCCAGTTCGGCGATGTCGGCGACGAGATCGACGCGGCGCTGCTGCCGTTCACCTGGCAGCGCTTCGCGATGGAACGGCACGAATACGCGGCCTGGGTCAACTCCGGCTCCCCCTCCGTGATGCACCGCGACTACGGCGAGTACCTCGGCTGGGTGCTGGAACGGGCGACCGAGGGGATCAGCATCTACGACGGCCGGGTGACCGAGGTCACCCTCTCCGAAGAGCACGACGCCTGGCAGGTCGAGGTCGCCGAGCGCGGACGCCCCGAGGACCCCGAGCGGCACGCCGGCCGCACCCTCGTCCTCACCGGGCCGGGAGTCCACCGCCACTTCCCCCACGACCCCGAGGTCGAGTCGCGCGTCTTCCACTGCGACAGCCGCCGCGAGGAATTCGCCCGGGTGCCCGAGGACGAGCCGGTGGAGATCGCGATCGTCGGGGGAGGGGAGAGCGCCCTCAGCGCCCTCGTCTTCCTCCGCGACCTGCGGCCCCACGCCCACCTGACGATCTACACGCCGACCCTGCCGCTGAGCCGCGGCGAGAGCTTCCTCGAGAACCGCGTCTTCGCCGACCCCGACAACGTCGACTGGGAACACCTCGACATCGAGACGCGGCGGGACTTCGTCAAGCACTGCGACCGCGGCGTCTTCGACTCCAGCGTGCTTGAGCGGATCGCCGACGACGACCATCTCTCGTTCGTTACCGGCCGCGCCCTCCACGTCGCCCTCACCGACGACGGCGAGGGCGCGCTGCTCGAATTCGACAGCCCCTCCGAGGGGGAGATGTCCCAGCGCTACGACTTCGTCATCAACTGCACCGGCTTCGACCTGCTGCGCCAGCTCCGCGGCCTCTTCCCCGACGCGGTCCGCGACCAGGTGGAAGAACAGTGTGGCCCGCTTTGGGACGGCCCGCCGCAGGCGGAGGTTCCGATCGGTCGCGGCCTCGAACTGGAAGGGGTGCGGCCGCGGTTGCACATCCCCGGCCTCGGCGGCCTCAAGCAGGGCCCCGGCTTCGCCAACCTCGGCAGCCTCGGCCTGCTCGCCAACCGGGTGCTGCAACCGCTCCTTAACGAACAAGGCGCCCCGTTTGCAGGGGTTTCTGAAACGATAGAAAATAGTTCTCTATTACTCGACTAGGGAGGATCCGGGATGTCGATGCCGTCTAGGTTCAGGATGCTGTGGCTGCTCGCGTTGGCCATGGCAGTGGGAGCGCTGCTGGCGGGATGCGGCGGCGGGTCGGATGATTCGTCCGGGTCCTCCGGTGAGTCCAACCTCACCGGCGATGCTTATTCCAACATCGACCTCGCCAGCACGCGCCAGGCGAAAAGCGAGATCGACAAAAGCAACGTCTCGCAGCTGGAAGAAGCGTGGTCGCTGCCGATCCAAGGGGTCGGCGTCTACGGCAGCTACGCCTCGACCCCGGTCATCGTCAACGGCGTGATCTACTCGCAGGATCTCGAATCGAACGTCCAGGCGATCGACCTCGAGAGCGGCGAAGTCCTCTGGACGAAAAAATACGAAGACCCCAGCCACGGGCCGAACGGCGTCGCGGTGGAAGGCGGCCACGTCTTCGGCGCGACCGCCTCGGAGGCTTTCGCGCTCGACCAGGAAACGGGCAAAGAGGTATGGCTGGTGGACCTGGAAGCCGCCATCGACATGGCCCCCGGCGTCCACGACGGCAAGGTCTACATCTCGACCGTTCCCGAGACCCCGCAGGCGATCTACGAACCGGGCGAGGTGGGGACGGTCTATGCGATGGACGGCAAAACGGGCAAAAAACTCTGGCACTTCGACACCGTCCCGAAAAGCCTCTGGGGGAAGCCGAAAGTGAACTCCGGCGGCGGCCTCTGGTACCCGCCCTCCTTCGACGAGAAAGGGTTCGTCTACGCCGGCACCGGCAACCCGGCGCCGCTGCCTGGCGCGCCTGGCGAACCGTGGGGCTCGAGCCGTCCCGGACCGAACCTCTACGCGGATTCGCTGGTCAAACTCCATCCCGACACGGGCAAACTGCTCTGGTACTACCAGGAGACGCCCCACAACGTCTACGACTGGGATTTCCAGAACTCGCCGGTCCTGACCAAAGCCAAAGGGCGTGACGTCGCGATCGGCTCCGGCAAGTCCGGGTTCGTGGTCGCGGTCGACGTGAAAACCGGCGACGTCGTCTGGCGGACCAGCGTCGGCCGGCACAACGGCCACGACAAAGACAACCTCCTGGCGATGCGCGGCGAATACGACAAGATCAAACTCGGCGAGGTCTTCCCGGGCCAGCTCGGCGGCGTGATCGCGCTGGCCGCAGCCGACGAGGAACGGATCTACGTGCCGATCGTCAACCACTCGATGACGGTCAAATCCGGCAGCGAAATCACCGAAGAAAGCCCGGCCACGGGCGAAGTCGCGGCGCTCGACATCGACACCGGCAAAATCGTCTGGACGTCGGAAATGCCGAGCCCGGCCTACGGGTCGCTGGTCCTCTCCAACGACATCGTCTTCGCGACCTCCTCGGAAGGCGTCATCCACGCCCTCGACGCCAAAACCGGCGGCGAAGTGTGGCAGGCGTCGCTGCCCGCCGGGACCAACGCCGGCGTGATGATCAGCGGCGATACGCTCGTCATCGGGGCCGGGCTGCCGCTCGCCGAAGGCCAGACGCCGAAACTGGTCGCCTACCGCCTGGGCGGATAGCCATCCGCCTCTGACTTGAACCATCGGCCCGAGTCGATATGACTCGGGCCGATGGCAACCAAGCGCAGCGCCGGCATCCTCCTCTTCCGCCGCCGCGACGGGAGGACCGAGTTCCTGCTCGTCCACCCGGGCGGGCCCTTCTGGGCGAAGAAAGACGCCGGCGCCTGGTCGATCCCGAAGGGCCAGATCGAGGAGGACGAGGAACCGCGCGCCTGCGCGATCCGGGAGCTGGAAGAGGAGCTCGGGCCGGCGCCCGCGCTCGACACCGAGCAGCTGATCGAGCTCGGCTCGATCCGCCAGCGGGCGGGGAAAGTGGTCGAAGCCTGGGCGGCGGAAGCCGAGTTCGACCCCTCGACTCTCGACAGCAACACCTTCAGCATGGAATGGCCGCCGCGCAGCGGCAACCAGCAGGAGTTCCCCGAGGTCGACCGGGCCGAGTGGCTCGACCTGGAGACGGCGCGCGAGAAGATCCTCCCCGCGCAGGCCGAGTTCCTCGATCGGCTCTTGGAGCTTTTAGAGGGGAGCTCCTGAGCGATTCGGGAGGATCCGCTGGACCAGCAGGGTCATGGTGCCGCCGGCGATCAGCAGGGCGACGTTGACGGCGAGGACGACGAGGGCGCCGAGCGCGTGGTCGATGCCGCCGCCGCCGATCGCGACTCCCAGATAGGCGGAGGCGGGGATCGTCGTCACCGAGATCGCTACCCCGACAGCCTGGCTGGCCCGGGTCTCGAAGGCGAGCATGCCGGCGACGCCGGCGGCGAGGGCGATCAGCACCGTCGAGTAGTCGGTCACGGCGAGGGTGCTGAGGCTGCTTTGGTCGACGTCGAAGCCGTCGGGAAGGAGGCCGGTCACTTTCAGCAGCAGGCTGAGGGCGGCGGCGGTGACGACGACGAGGCCAAGCCCGAGGACGAGCGTGCCGAAGGCGCGCCGGGAGAGACGGCGGTCGCCGCGGACCAGTCCGACGGAGGTGGCGCAGATCGGCAGCAGGTCGGGGCTGACCGCCATCGCGCCGACGATCAGGATCGAGTTGCTGGTGATGACCCCGAGCGCGGCGATCACCGCGGCGACGTTGATCAGGGCCAGGTAGCGGGCCAGCGGCCGTGAGTTGGCCCGCGCCTGGCCCAGCACTTCGATCCAGGCGAAGCCGTCGACGCCCCCCTCGCCATGGTGATGGTGGTACAGGGGTGCGACCACCTCCATTTTCGTCAGCACGTAATCCTCCGCAGTGATCCCGAAGGCGCCGATCTCCTCGACCAGCCGGTCGGCGCAGACCGGTTCGACGTCGGCGACGAAGACGCAGGTCTGGGGGCCGGCGGCCTCGTCGGCCTGCTGAACGATCCGCCGTACCCCCTCCAGCTCGCGCAGAAGCGTGGCGAACTCGTCCGCCTTGTGGTGAGGGACCGAGGAGCGGAGCCTCAGCATCCCCGCGTCAAGAGACCAGCTTGAGGACCTTGAAGGAGCGGTCGCCTTTCGGCGTCTCGACGACGACCGTCGAGCCGATCTTGGCGTCCATCAGCGCCCGGCCGATCGGAGACTCGGCCGATAGCCGGCCTTCGGCCAGGTTCGCCTCGGTCGAGCCGACCAGAGTCCAGACGACGGTCTCGCCTTTCGACTCGTCGAGCACTTCGGCGCTGCGGCCGAAGGTGAAGAGGTCGCTGTCGACGTTGGAGACCTCGACCACGACCGCGTTGCGCAGTCGTTCCTGGAGCCGTTTGATCCGCGTCTCCATGTGCGCCTGATCCTCTTTGGCGGTGTGATACTCGGCGTTCTCCTTGAGGTCGCCCTCCTCGCGGGCGACCTTGATCCG
>JALYWY010000108.1 GCA_030852475.1 Actinomycetota bacterium
GGACCAAGAAACTGCTCGAGGAGGAGGGCGTCTTCGCCGGCGTCTCCGGCGGCGCGATCGCCTACATCGCCCACCGGATCGCGAGCGAACTCGACTCCGGCAACGTCGTCTTCCTGATCCCCGACGACGGCTGGAAGTACCTCTCCTCCGGCGTCTACACGAAGCCGATCGAGGAGATCGAAAACCTCGACTCCACCGTCTGGTGGTAGTCCGGGCCTGGCCCTCCGCGCGATGAAGATCCCGCAGGCCCTGATCGACGAGATGGTCGCGCACGCGCGCGAGGACCTGCCGAACGAGTGCTGCGGGATGATCGGCGGCCGCGACGGCGAGGCGACCAGGATCGTCCGGGTCGAGAACGCCGCCGCCAGCCCGCTGCGCTACGAGATGGACCCGCAGGGTCAGTACGACGCGCTGAAAGCGATCGAAGACGCGGGCGAAGAGCTTGTCGGCATCTACCACTCCCACACCCGCAGCGCCGCCTATCCCTCGCAAACCGATGTCAACGAGGCGGTGATGTGGCCCGAACAGGTCTACGTGATCGTCTCGCTGGAGAACGAAGAGGCGCCGGACGTGAAGGCGTACGACCTGGCGGAGATGAAGATCGCCGATGTCGATCTCGAGACCTCATAGCCAGCCGGCCCCCGCCTACCGCGTAACCCACGGCGGCGGGGGAGACGGCGGCTCGGGCGACGGCGGCAAGGGCGGCGGTGGCGGCGGTGGCGATGGCGGTGGCGGTCGCCTCGTCAAGGTCGGCTTCGGCCGCACCCAGCCCGAGGCCGAGCTGCTGCAGGGGTTCCTCGGGGAGGCCGGGATCCCGAGCGTGCTCAAACGAACCATCGGCTTCGACACCCCCGAGTTCTTCGCCAGCGGCCCCCACGACGTCTTCGTCAACGCCGGCGACGCGCCGCGAGCCCGCGAAGTCCTCGCCGAAACGATGGTCGAGAGCGAGGATCAGGAGCAGCGGGAGCTGGAAGAGGAACGTCGGCTCGCGCGCGGAGAAACGGGAGACGTCTCGCCTGGCCGCCTCGCGTTCTGGATCGCCGCCGTCGCGATCGGCGGCTCGGTTCTCGCCTGGGTCCTCTATCAGGCGGCTTGAGGAGTCTGAAGTGACCGAGCTGGTCGAGATCGCCTTCGTCGGGGACGAACACCAGGCGGCGATGATCCAGGCACTGCTCGAGCAGAATGGAATCCCGAGCCTTCAGCAGCAGGTCGCCCCGAGCGGACCGCAGCTGGGGGAGGGGTTGATGAACTTCGGGGGAGGCTCGCGGCGGGTGATGGTCCATCCGGAGCGGTTCGCAGAGGCTCGTGCTGTGCTGTTCGACGCTATGGGCGAAGTCGAGCACGAAGCCCCGGAACCCGTCAACGCGCGGTACCTCGAAGAGGGGCAGAGCGGGCGGAAGCGCCTTTACGGAACGCGCGGCGCCTTGGTGCGGATGTACCTCTTCATCTTCGGGTTGATGGCGCTCTCCTTCGGCGGCTTCATGCTTGCCCGCCTCCTCGGGTTCACCTGACCGCGACCGGGCCGCGGACCATTTCGCGCAGGTAGTCGCGCCAGGCGTCCTCGATGTCGCGGAAGCGGGCGTCGAAGGCGTCTTCGAGCTGCACCTCGGGGCCCTGGGGCAGCAACTTGTCGACGAGCCGCTCGCAGGCCTCGGGGCCGCGCTCGTTCTCCAGCAGGTCGAAGATCGTGCCGCCGAGGATGACCGCGTCGCGGCGCGAAGGCGGGAAGGAGGGGCGGGCGCTCTCGCGCAGGCGGCGGATCGTCGCCGCCCGGTAGAGGCCGACCTGGCGGGAGAAGTACTGCGCTCCGCCTTCGACCAGCCAGGCCCAGCGCAGGTAGCGGGCGAAGCGGCGCGGGGTCCAGGAGGGGGGGAGGGCGGTGTTGTTGGTGGCGACCACCAACTGCGCGTAGAGCCGCTCGGCGGTGCCGCGCAGGGCTTCGTAGGAGTCGTCGCCGGCGGCACGGCGTTCCATGTGGGGGTCGTTGAGGACGTGCAGCTCGGTCGACATCGGCCAGCCGGCGAGGTAGCGGCGGCCGGCCGGGGCGGCCGACCAGCGGGCGGCGGGGAGGAAGGGGTGCGCCGCGGTCAGCCAGAGGGGGTTGGTGTGGACGACGACCGAGACTTCCTCGGGAATCCGCTCGAAGCGGTCTTCGAGCCGCAGCCGCAGGTGCTCGAGCCGGTCCAGCGTCCGCTCCGCGAAGGCGGAGTCCTCGGAGTCATGCCGCGCGGTGAAGCTAAGAGACTCGGTTTCGATCCAGGACATAAACCGCGAGGTTAGTTCCTGCGCTCGACTGACCAAGCAGATCAAGGACGCAGGAGCGAGTGTGCTCTGCACATGAGCGACGAGGACGCCGAGATGCGCCGGTCAGGCGAGCGCAGGAACAGCCGAGCCGCAGCGCTCGTGGATCTCTTCCCGCGCGCGGTCGAACTCTTCGTCGGCCATCACCGGGGTGCCCTCGAAGGGCAGTTCGCGGTCGATCTCGACCCAGGAGCGGCAGCCGTGGTACTCGTCGCGGACGCGGACCGTGACCGGGCGCGGGATCCGGTGGACCCGCAGCAGGAGGACGTGGAGCGGGTGACGCCGCTTCCAGGCGAGCCGCTTTTCGGCGTAGTCGGGAGTCCAGATGTAATACGGCGAAAGGGCGTCGAGGCTGCGCCGGTCGTTGATCGTGACGTGATCGACGACTTCGGCCCAGGCGCGCAGGCGGACGCGGTCGGGCTGGGGGATGCCACCGTCCTGGAGCAGCGCTTTCGGCGGCGGCTCCTCGTCGGGCCAGACACCCTCCTCGAGCGCGCGGCGCAGCTCCGGGTGGTGCGACTCGCGGACCAGGTTGTTCCGCTGGTGGTCGAAGGTCGGGTAGAGGAAGAACCGCTCGTGCTCGAGCTCGAAGTGCTTGTTCTCCTCGCGGATGCCGCCCTT
>JALYWY010000139.1 GCA_030852475.1 Actinomycetota bacterium
GGCCAGTTAGAGTGCCCGCCCATGGCACTCAAGACCGATGCGGTAGGCAAGGAATGGCCCGCCACCACCTACCAGGTGGGACGGGAGAAGATCAAGGAGTACGCGAACGCGCTGGGGATCGACAACCCCGTGCACTTCGACGTCGGCGAGGCGCACAGGGCCGGCTTCCGCGATGTCGTCGCGCCGCCGATGTTCGCGGTCGTCTACAGCAGCCCGGCCGTCGGCCCCGCGATCCTCGACCCCGAGGTGGAGCTGAACTTCGCGGCGATGGTCCACGGCGGCCAGGAGTTCGTCTGGGACGAGCCGGCCTGCTCCGGCGACGAGATCACGACGACGGCGAAATGCCTCTCGATCGAGGAGCGGGACGGCAAGGGCTTCTACGTGTTCGAGACCAACTCCGTCAACCAGGACGGCGCTCAGGTCGCGCGGGGCACCTGGACGCTGATCGTGAGGGGAGTCTGAGATGGCTGATTTGAACGTCGGGGACCAGATCCCGGAGCTGCGGGTGACGCCGGACAAGTACCTGCCGCACCGTTATGCGGGTGCCTCGGGTGACTTCAACCCGATCCACATCGACGACGAGCTGGCAAAAGCGGTCGGGCTGCCGCGCAACATCCTCCACGGCCTCTACTCGATGGGCCTGGTGGCAAAAGCGAACGCGGCGGTTGCCGACGGCGACCCGCGGGCGCTGAAGCGCCTCTCGGTGCAGATGCGCGGGATGGGCGTCCCCGAGCAGGAGATCGTCGTCTCCGGCACGGTCAAATCGGCCGAGGGCGACCGCGTCGTGATCGACACCGTCGCCGCCCAGGGCGAGACCACGCTGATCAAGAACGCCGAGGCCGAACTCGAGCTGTAGGGCCTGCGGGGAGGGGAGCGTTCGGCTCCCCTCCTAAAATCCCGCTCATGCTGAGTGAGCGGCAGGAGCTGATCCTTCGCCTCGTGGTCGAGGCCTACCTCGATTCGGCTCGGCCCGTGCCCTCGAAGGAGGTGGCCGAACGGCCCGAGGTGGAATGGGGGCCGTCGACCGTGCGCGCCGAGCTGGCGGCGCTGGAGGCGGCGGGCTACCTCACCCACCCCCACACCTCGGCGGGGCGGGTGCCCACCGATTCCGGCTACCGCCGCTACGTCGACTCGATGCTCGAATCCGGCCTGGTGCCGGCGAAGCCGAGCGCCGAGCTCGAGCTCTCGCGCCTGCGCCGCGAGGTCGACGAGGCGATGCGGGAGACCACCGCCGCGCTGGCTCAGGTCACCGACCTGGTGGCGATGGCGACGGCGCCGCAGCCGAGCTTGGCGGCGACGATCCACCGGGTCGAGGTGCTGCCCCTGCAGCCGAACAAGGTGGTGGTGATCGCGATCGCCTCCACCGGCGACGTCACCCGACGCGTGTTCGAATTCGAACGGCCTGTCGACCGGGGCCTGGTCGAGTGGGCCTCGAGCTACCTCAACGAGTCGCTTTCCGGGCTCGGCGTCGGCGCGCGGATGATCGCGACCCGGCTCGCCGATCCTGGGCTGAGCGGCGTCGAGGCCGACTTCATCGCCACCCTCGGCAGCACCTTCACCGACTTCATCTCCGAGGACGGGGGCGAGCTCTACGTGGAGGGCGCCTCCCGTCTGCTCTCCGACGCCCACCTGCCCGACCTGCCCCGCGCCGACGAGCTGATGACGGCGCTGGAGCGGCGCGCCGACGTGCTGCGGATGCTGCGCTCCTCGCTCGACGAGCGCTCCGTCTTCTTCTGGATCGGCGGCGAGAACCCGCAGCCGGAGCTGCGCTCGGTCAGCGTGATCGGCGCCAACTACGGTCTCGGCCACCGCAACCTCGGCGCCGTCGGCGTGGTCGGGCCGTTGCGGATGGACTACGCGACCGCGATCGTCTCGGTCCGCCACGCCGCCCGCGAGCTCTCCCGCTACTTCGAGACCGTTTATTCGGATTAGCCGATGCCCCGCGACTACTACGAGGTCCTCGGGGTCTCCCGGGAGGCGGACGAGACCGAGATCAAGAAGGCCTTCCGCCGGCTGGCGCGGGAGCTGCACCCCGACGTCAACCGGGAGCCGGACGCGGAGGAGAGGTTCAAAGAGGCCGCCGAGGCCTACGAGGTGCTCTCCGATTCCGAGCGCCGTCGCACCTACGACGCCTACGGGCACGAGGGCCTGCGCTCCGGCGGCTTCGATCCCAGTGCCGGCTTCGGCTCGATCGACGACATCTTCCAGGCCTTCTTCGGCGGCGGGCGAGGCTTCGGCTTCGGTGGCCGCGGGCCGGCCCCCGGCGGTGACGTCGCGATCGCAGTCGACGTCGAGCTGGCGGAGGTTGCGAGCGGCGCCAGGCGTGAGATCACCTATGACGTAGTCGCTCCCTGCGAGCACTGCCACGGCAACGGCGCCGAGCCGGGCACGCCGATCACCGCCTGCGAGCGCTGCGGCGGCGCCGGCGAGCTGCGTCAAGTGACGCGAACGCCGTTCGGGCAGATGGTGCGGAGCGCCGCCTGCGACGTCTGCGACGGCGCCGGGAAAATTCCCCAGACGCCCTGTGAGACCTGCGGCGGCAGCGGCCGCACCCGGCAGAGCCGGACCAGCGCGATCGAGGTGCCGGCGGGGATCGAGGACGGGCAGCGGATGCGGATCTCCGGCGCCGGCCACGCCGGCGAACCGGGGGCGCCCCCCGGCGACCTCTACGTCGAGGTCCGGGTCGCCGAGGACGAGCGCTTCGAACGCGACGGCAGCGATCTGATCAGCACGGTCTCGATCCCGGCTACCGAGGCGATGCTGGGGACGAAGGTGACGGTGCCGACCCTGGAGGGCGAGGAGGAGATCGAGATCGAGCCGGGCACCCAGCCGGGGGCCGAAAAGGTGCTCAAGGGCGCCGGCCTGCCGCGGCTCAACGGGAGCCGTCGCGGCAGCCAGCGGGTGATCCTCGAGGTCTTCGTCCCGACCAACCTCAACGCGGAGCAGCGCGAGCTGGCCGAGCGGCTCGACGAGACCCTCGAGGAGGACAACCTCGAGCGCCCGCACGGCGACGGCTTCTTCTCTCGATTCCGCAGGGCCTTCGGCTAGAACCTTGATTCGACTCGCCGTTCGCTGCGCCCCCGACCAAGCCGAGCTGGTCCTGGCCGAGCTGACCGTGCTGGCGCCGAACGGGGTCGAGGAGGAGCGCGGCCCCGGCTACGTCGAGTACGCGATCTACGGTGGCGAGGGGGAGCTGCCGGAGCTCGGCGACCTCGACGCCGCGATCGGCGGCGGCCGGGTCGAGGTCAGCGCGACGGAGATCCCCGACGACTGGGCCGACCGCTGGCGCGACTTCCACAAGCCGCTCCTGGTCGCCGACCGCCTCTGGCTGCGCCCCTCCTGGGAGCCGCTCCGCGACGGCGCCGTCGACGTCGTCGTCGATCCGGGCCAGGCCTTCGGCACCGGCGCCCACCCGACCACCCGCCTCTGCCTCGAGTTTCTATGCGAGCTGGAGGCGGCCGGCGAAGCCGAGGGAGAGCTGGTCGACCTGGGCACCGGCTCCGGCGTCCTCGCGATCGCCGCGGCCAAGCTGGGATGGCACCCGGTCCGCGGCTACGACCACGAGGCGGCCGCACTCGAGGCCGCGGCAGCCAACGCAAAAGCCAACGGCGTCGAGCTCCAGCTCGAGCGCATGAACCTGCGCGAACAGCTCCCGGATCTCGCCCCCACGGTCGTGGCCAACATGACCGCCCCGATCTTGAAAGCGGTCGCCACCCAGTTTCAGTCGCCTCCGCAAACGCTGATCTGCTCAGGTCTGCTCCTGGCAGAGCAGGACGAGGTCGCCGCTGTCTTCGCTGAGGTCGGCTTAGCTGAGGCGGATCGCCGTCAAGACGGCGATTGGGCGGCGCTGTTGCTGCGTCGGGCTTGATAGATAGGGTTTTCGCCGATGTCCCTCGCCTCGATAGTCAGCGCCGATTACAAGATCGCGCTGTTCCTGCACATTCTCGCGGTCGTAATTGCCTTCGGGCCGACTTTCGGTTACGGCTTCTTGTTCTCGGTCGCGCCGCAGTACCCGCGCGCGGTTCCCGCAATCCTCGCCGGCATCCAGAAGATCGACCGCTATCTGATCACCCCGGGGATGGTGGTCGTCCTCCTCGCCGGGATCTACCTGATCACCGCCAGCGACGACGCCTGGAGCGGCAGCGAGGCGTTCATCACGGTCGGCTTCGTCGCGATCATCGCCCTCTTCGGGCTCGAGCACGGCTTCTTCGTGCCGCAGACGCGAAAGGCGAAAGAGCTGGCTGATCGCGACCTGGAGAAAGGCGACACGCTCAGCCCCGAGTTCGATGCGCTCTCGCAGCGGATCGGGCAGGTCGGCGGGATCGCCAGCCTGATCGTGATCATCACGATCTTCTTCATGGTGTACAAGCCGTTCCTGTGATTCACCCTTGACGGAGCGGACCGTTGCGGCTGAGCTGAACCCGGGGTTGCCGATCGGAATGTTCGATTCCGGGGTCGGCGGGCTCACGGTCCTGCACGAGTGCCTGGTATCGCTGCCGCAGGAGGACTTCCTCTATCTCGGCGACACGGCGATGTTCCCCTACGGGGACAAGGACCCGCGGCAATTGCGGCAGCGGATCCGGCGGATCTCCGAGCTGCTGCTCGACCGCGGCGCCAAGCTGTTGGTGATCGCCTGCAACACGGCGACCTCGGTCGGCACCGACGTGGCGCGGGAAGTGGCCGCGCGGCGGGGGGTGGATGTCGTGCCGGTGGTCGAGCCGCAGGCCGAGATCGCCGCCGCGATCACGGCCAACGAGCGGGTCGGGGTGCTGGCGACGCCGAACACGGTCGAAAGCGGCGCCTACCGGCGGGCACTGGAAGCCGTCGGCCGCGGCCTCGACGTGATCGAGGTCGCCGCTCCGGACCTCGCCTCCTTCATCCAGGACGGGGCGCTGTTCGACGAGGACACGATGACGATGGCCCGCTCCTACTGCCGGCCGCTGAAGGAGGCCGACGTCGACACCCTGATCCTCGGCTGCACGCACTACCCGCTGGTGGCGCCGATGCTGCAGCGGATCCTCGGCCGCGACGTCCGCCTCGTCAGCGGCGGCCACGCGGTCGCCGCGGCGGTGCAGCGGACGCTGGAGGGCTCGGGACTGGCGCGCGAGTCCCGAGGGGAGGGGACCTACGACTTCCTCTGCACGGGCGACGTCGAGGCCTTCCGCGCGGTGGGCACGCGTTTCCTACAGATGCCGCTCGGCGATGTCGAGCGGGTCGATTTTTGAGTTCCGTTTCAGAGGCAGAGCCAAATTGGCGCTTTCTACGCGCCACAGGCGCGGTGTGATCCTCCAGGCTGCTCCGCATGCCCGCTCTAGCATCCAGCAATACCGTATATACTCACCCGGTGGCCAAGGTGATGATCTCCATTCCCGACACGCTCCTGGAGCGGCTCGACGCCCGGGCAAAGGAAGTTGGAGAGACCCGCAGTGGCTTTTTGCAGCGCTTGGTCAAGCGAGAGGTGCAAGATGCCGAGGGGCGTAGAAGAGAAGAGATCGAGCGACTCTGGGATGAGGTTCGGATCGAGCTGCCGCCCGGTGATCCGGAGAAGTGGGACGTGGTTCGCTTGATCCGGGAAGACCGGGAATCCCACTGAAGTGCTCCTGCTCGACGCAAGCGTTTGGGTGGCAGCGGGAATCTCGGTCAACCCTTCTCATCGGGATGCCGCCATGCTGGCTCGCGGCGGCGCCCCGGTGGCGGCGCTCGACCTAACTGTCTACGAGGTGATCAACGCGGTGGCGAGGCAGTATCGCCAGCCAGCACAGGCACAAAGAATCGTGCGGGCGATTCTCCGTACTTGCAACGACGATTTAGTGCGGGTCGACCGCGTGCTTGGGGAGGAGGTTGCGGAAGTGGTCTCGGAGTACGGGCTCACCGCCTATGACGCGGCCTATGTCGCCGCAGCCCGTAGATACGGCTGGCAGCTCGTCAGCCTCGACGTCCGCGACCTCGTCTCCAAGGGCCTTGCCGTCACTCCCGATGCCGCCGTCTACCCTTAGGGCGATGAGCGTTCTCGAGCAGGTCCAAGACGATGTGAAGACGGCGATGAAAGCGCGCGATCGCGAGCGCGCCGGTGCGCTGCGGATGATCGTCGACGTTCTCCAGAAGGACGCGAAGCTGGGCGAAGGCGACGAGGTCGCGGTGCTGCAGCGCGAGCGCAAGAAGCGGGTCGAAGCGGCTGAGGCCTACGAGGGCGCCGGGCGCGCCGAGCAGGCCGCATCAGAGCGCTTCGAGGCGGAGCTGATCGAGGCCTACCTGCCGCAGCAGCTCTCCGACGAGGAGCTGGGGGAGCTGGTCGAGGCGGCGATCGCCGAGACCGGCGCCAGCGAGCAGCGGCAGATGGGCCAGGTGATGTCGGCGCTGATGCCGAAGGTCGGCGGTCGCGCCGACGGCAAGCGGGTGAGCGCCGCGGTGCGGCAGAAGCTGGGTGCCTAGCTTGGCCCGCCGGCAGCTGACCCTGGACAACACCGTCGCCGCCGAGCTGGCCGGCTCCGAGGACACCGTGCTGCGGGAGCTGAGGGGACGGCTGGAGGCCGACCTGCACCTGCGCGGCAACGTCCTCACCCTCGAGGGCGAGCCCGACGACGTCGCCGCCGCGGCGGAGGTGGTCGACGAGATGGTCGAGCTGATCGAGCAGGGCCATGACGTCGCCCCGGGGACGATCGAAGCCGTCACCGGCGCCCTCGACGCCGAAGAGAGCCCGGCGGAGATCCTCGACGACGTCGTCTGGCGCCACCGCAACACCAAAGTCGCGCCGAAAACGCTGAACCAGAAACGCTACGTCGACTCGATCCGCCGCCACACGATCACCTTCGGGATCGGCCCCGCCGGCACCGGCAAGACCTTCCTCGCGGTGGCGATGGCGGCCGCCGCCCTGACCGAACGCAAGGTGCAGCGGATCATCCTCACCCGGCCCGCGGTCGAGGCCGGCGAGCGCCTCGGCTTCCTGCCCGGCGACATCCAGGCCAAGGTCGACCCCTACCTGCGGCCGCTCTTCGACGCCCTCTTCGACATGCTCGACCCCGACCGGGTCAACGGGTACTTCGAGCGCAACGTGATCGAGGTGGCGCCGCTCGCGTTCATGCGCGGCCGCACCCTCAACGACTCCTTCGTGATCCTCGACGAGGCCCAGAACACGAGCCCCGAGCAGATGAAGATGTTCCTCACCCGGCTCGGCTTCAACTCGCGGATGGTGGTGACCGGCGACGTCACCCAGATCGACCTGCCCAAAGACCAGCGCTCGGGCCTGATCGCGGTCAGCGACATCCTCGAGGACGTCCAGGACATCGCCTTCGTCCGCTTCGGCGGCGAGGACGTCGTCCGCCACAAACTGGTGCAGCGGATCGTCGCCGCCTACGACGAGCACGCCCGCGAGCGAGGCGCGCGCACCGAACACGGGCCGACGCCGCGTTCGTGAGCCTCGACCTCGCCGACGTTCCCCCGGACCTGCGCGGCGCCGTCGCCGCCGCGCTGGAAGCTGCCGGCGTCGAGGACGGTCACCTCGCGATCGAGCTCGTCGACGCCGGGCGGATCCGGGAGCTGAACCGCGAGCACCGGGGCAAGGACGCGCCGACCGACGTCCTCGCCTTCCCGATCGACGAACTGGGGCCGGTGGCGGGGCCGCGGGAGCTCGGCGACGTCGCGATCTGCCCCGAGCACTGCTCCGACGTGACCGAGGCGGCGGTCCACGGCGTCCTCCACCTCTGCGGCTACGACCACGAGACCGACGCGGGGGAGATGCTGGACCTGCAGGCGAGCGTGCTGGCGGGGCTGCGGTGAGCCGCGCCGGGTTCGTCGGCCTCGCCGGGCGCCCCAACGTCGGCAAGTCGACGCTGGTCAACGCGATCGTCGGCTCCCACGTCGCGATCGTCTCCAGTCGCCCGCAGACGACGCGGCGGGCGATCCGCGGCGTCGCCACCGATCTCGTGACCGAGACCCAGCTGGTGCTGGTCGACCTGCCCGGCGTGCAGCGCCCGCGCGACGTCCTCACCGAGCGGATGCAGGGGCGGGTCGAGCGCGAGCTGGCCGACTCCGACGTCGTCCTCTTCGTCGTCAACGGCGAGGAGGGCCTGGGGCCCGGCGATCGCTTCATCGTCAAGGCGCTGCTCGGCGCCGGCGCCGAGCTGCCGGTGATCTGCGCCGTCAACAAGGCCGACAAGCTGGGTCCCAACGAGCTGGTGCCGGTGCTGGCCGAGGCGGCCGAGCTGGAGGGGGTCGACGAGGTCTTCCCGCTCAGCGCCAAGACCGGCGAGGGCCTGCCGCCCCTGCTGGAGCGGCTCGGCGAGCTCGTTCCCGAGGGGCCGTACATGTACCCACCCGAGGACCGCAGCGACCAGTCGAGCGAGCTGCTGCTCGCCGAGCTGATCCGCGAGCAGGTGCTGAACCGGACCCGGCAGGAGATCCCGCACTCGGTCGAGGTCTCGGTCCTCGAGGTGGAGCCGCGCGAGGACGGCCTCGTCGTCGTGCGCGCCGAGATCTGGGTCGAGACCGAGTCGCAGAAGGGGATCCTGATCGGCCGCGCGGGCGCGAAGGTGAACGAGATCGGCACCGCCGCGCGCCGCTCCCTGGAGCGCGAGCTGGGCGCCCGCGTCCACCTCGACCTCACCGTTCGCGTCCGCCGCAACTGGCGCCGCGACGAGGACATGCTCGATCGCCTCGGCATCGAGTAGACGGCCTGCCTTTACGATTGCTCCGATGTTTCCTGAAATCGAATTCGACCAACAGGGCCTGGTGCCGTGCGTCGTCCAGGACTTCGCCTCGGGCGAGGTGCTGATGCTCGCCTACATGAGCAGCCAATCCCTGGAAATGACGCTCGAGAGCGGCGACCTCCATTTCCACAGCCGCTCGCGCGACGAGCTCTGGAAAAAAGGCGAAACCTCCGGCGCCTTCATGCACCTGCGCCAGCTCCGCTACGACTGCGACGGCGACTCGCTGGTGGCCCTGGTCGACCCCGCCGGCCCCGCCTGCCACACCGGCGAGCGCAGCTGCTTCTACCGCGAGGTGCTCGGTTCGGCCTCGCCCCGCAAGGACGCGCCGCCGGCACCCGGCGAGCCGTTCCCGGTCACCTACGAAGCGCTGCCGGCGCTGGAGCGGACGATCCGCCACCGCTCGTTGCAGCGGCCCGACGGCAGCTACACCGTGAAGCTGCTGGACGACCGCGCGCTGATCGGCGAAAAGGTCGAGGAGGAGGCCGAGGAGGTGGTCCGCGCCGCCCGCGAAGAGAGCGACGAGCGGGTCGCCGAAGAGGCCGCCGACGTGCTCTACCACCTCAGCGTGCTGCTGGCCTCGCGCGGGATCTCGC
>JALYWY010000175.1 GCA_030852475.1 Actinomycetota bacterium
GTGCAACGGAGCGCTTACGCGGCCGCGCGCGGCGGGCGACGAACTTCGCGATCAGCTCCTCGCCGACGTAGCGACCGGCGAAGAGAGGGATCGCGATCAGCAGCGCCGGCGCCAGGAACAGCAAGGCGTCGGTCGAACCGGTGACGGCCAGGAGGGCGACCCAGCAGAGGGTCAGCACCAACGAGGCCTTGGGCGTCAGGCGCGCTGCCAGGTTCATCGGCTGCAGCGTAAAGCAGACGGCTTCCGCGAGCCTAAAGGCGCGCGGTCCCCTCGATCACCGTCTCGCAGCGGCCGCCGACCCAGACCGACCCCTCTCCGTCCTGGGAGACGTGGATCCGGCCGGCGCGGCCGATCGCGCCGCCCTGGCTGGCGACGAAGGGCGCCCGCAGGCGTCCGTTGCCGAGCAGCCACTGGGCGACCGAGGCGTTGAGGCTGCCGGTGACGGGGTCCTCGAAGGCCAGCCCGTTGACCGGGGCGAAGGCGCGCAGCTCGATCGCCGCCTCGGATCCGTCCGGGTGGAAGCCGACGGCCCCGAGGTCGAAGTCGAGCCGGCCCGGCTGCAGCTCCAGCACCCGCTCGGCGCTCTCGAACAGCGCCGTGATCCAGCCGGGGCCGTTGTCGACCCACTCGCAGGCGAGCATCTCGGACGGGTCGACCCCCAGCGCGGCGGCTACTTTCGCCGCGTCCTCCTCCGAGGCGGGGCCCGAGCGCACCAGGGGCGGCGCCTCGAAGGCGAAACCACCCGGTTCGGGACGAATCCGGATCAGCCCCGCGTCGCACTCCTGGACGATCTCGCCCGCCCGCCCGGGCCCTCCCCCGGCCTCGAGCCAGGCGTGGCAGGTCCCGAGCGTCGGGTGGCCGGCGAAGGGCAGCTCGAGCACCGGGGTGAAGATCCGCACCCGGTAGTCCGCCTCCGGCCTGGTCGGCGGCAGGACGAAGGTGGTCTCGGCGAGGTTCGTCCAGTTGGCGAACCGCTGCATCTCCTCGTCGCCGAGCCCCTCCGCGTCGAGCACGACCGCGACCGGGTTGCCGGCGCCGGCGTCGCTGCCGAAGACGTCGACCTGTCTGAAGCGGCGGGACATGAAGCGAAACCGCAATCAGCCTATGAGGTGCTCGTCAGCAGGTACGAAGTGCTCTATCTCCACCTCGCGCTCGAGCGCGAAGGGAATGCCCTCTTCCACCAGCTTCACGATTTCCGCATAGCTGCCAGCTACGGCCGTCCAGCCGGCGACATCGGGCGACTCCGCCCACCATCCCTCGGTCTCGTGGTGGTAGATGACACGAACGGGCTCCATCAGATCCTCCGAATCAAGAGTAGCTTCCGAGCCTCATCTTCAGTAAGGCCCACATCGCGCATAAAGATCTTGCGGACCACCCAAGGCGGAACCGTTGCGTTGTCATGGAAGGCAAAAGTCAGGGGCGGATAATCAGATGACCGCAATCGTCGATGCGACCCTCCTTGGCGCACCACCCGATAGTTGAACGGCCTGCGTTCCAGGATCGCCAACAGCTTCTTGGCCTTGAGAGAGGGAAACCGGTATGCCACCCCCTCTTAAGGCAGGGGGGCTTTGGTTTCTCCCCCTTGTTGTTGATGATGATTCCCGTCGCGCGAGCTCGGGTAGCTGCGGTCAATGAGACCTCCAATCGGCTCCCGCCTCCACGGCGTCCTCGACTATCTCACCGGCACGAAACTCGTCGCCGCCTCCTTCCTCCCGGTCCTGCGGGGCACCTTCGCTGGCAAGGCGCTGCGAGTGGCGGGGGCCGGTCACATCGGCTACAGCCTGCTGACGAACTACGAGCTCGGCGCCATCAAAGCCATCCCCTACAAGGCCCACCTCGGGATCGACGCGGTCGGGGCAATGGGCCTGGCCGCGGCTCCCTACCTGGCGGGGCGCGACGGGCTCGACCGCTGGGTTCCCGTCGGCGTCGGCGTCTACGAGATGGGCGCCGTCCTGCTCAGCGATCCGCGGGGGAAGGGACTGGGCGCCGACGAGCCCGGCTGGCGCGCCGTCACCGTCGAAAAGCCGGAGGCCGAGGTGCGCTCCTTCCTCGGCGATCCCGAGATGGTCGCCGCCTTCTCCCCCGACGCCAGCTGGGAGGGCGAATTCCGCCTCCGCGAGGCGCCCGGCGGGCGCGGCACCGAGCTGCACGCGAAGGCGAGCGCCGACGACCTGCGGCGGGCCAAGCAGCTGCTCGAGGCGGGCGAGACCGCGACCGCCGAGGGCGGACCGGCCGGCCGGCGCGGTCCGCTCAGCGCGGTGCTCCCGACGAAGGACACCGGCGCCTCGACGAGCAACGGAGGCGGCGCATGAAGGCGATCACCTGGGCCGGCCCCAACCGCGTCGCCTGCGAAGAGGTTCCCGACCCCTCGATCGTCAACCCCCGCGACGCGATCCTGAAGGTGACCGCGACGACGATCTGCGGCTCCGACCTCCACCTCTACGACGGCTACATCCCGGCGATGCAGCGCGGCGACGTGCTCGGCCACGAGTTCATCGGCGAGGTGGTCGAGGTCGGTCCCGAGTCGCGCGAGGCGCTCTCCGTCGGCGACCGCGTCTGCGTCTCGCCGATGGTCTCCTGCGGCGCCTGCTTCTTCTGCAAGCAGGACCTCTACTCGCTCTGCGACAACGGCAACCCGGACGCCGAGATCCCCGAGGCGCTCTGGGGGCACTCGCCGTGCGGGATCTTCGGCTACTCCCACATGACCGGCGGCTACGCCGGCTCCCACGCCGAGTACATCCGCGTGCCGTTCGCCGACGTCGGCGCGAAGAAGATCCCCGAGGGGATCGAGGACACCAAAGCGCTCTTCTGCTCCGACGCCTTCGCCACCGGCTACTTCGCCGCCGACATCGCCGACGTCAAGGGCGGCGACGTGGTCGCGGTCTGGGGCGCCGGCGCGGTCGGGCTCTTCGCGATGGCCTCGGCCCGGCTGCTGGGGGCCGAGCGGGTGATCGCGATCGACCGCTTCTCCGACCGGCTGCGCCTCGCCCGCGAGAAGGCCGGGGCGACCGACACGATCGACTACAAAGCGGTCGACGTCGTCGAGCACCTGAAGGAGATGACCGGCGGCCGCGGCCCCGACGTCTGCGTCGACGCGGTCGGGATGGAGGCCCACCACGGCGGGGCGCAGGGCATGTACGACCGCACCAAGCAGGCGCTGCGGCTGGAGTCGGAGCGGCCCTACGTGATGCGCGAGGCGATCATGGCCTGCCGCAAGGGCGGGACGATCTCGATGGCCGGCGTCTACGGCGCCTTCGTCGACAAGTTCCCCCTCGGCGCGCTGATGAACAAGGCGCTGCGGCTGCGTACCGGCCAGGTCCACGCCCAGCACTACATCCCCCGCCTGCTCGAGCACGTCGAGCGCGGCGACGTCGACCCCTCCTTCGTCGCCACCCACGAGATGGGCCTCGACCAGGCCCAGGACGCCTACCAGACCTTCAAGCAGAAGAACGACGACTGCGTCCGGGTCGTCTTCCGGCCGGCGGCCTGAACCACTGCGCCTAGCGCTCAGCGATAGACGCCGCGGAGGATCTCCCGCAGCGGCTCCCAGAGCGACGGGGCCGCCGCGAGGACGTCGCCCCCGGCGGGCCAGTCGCCGCCCGTCGAGCGCTCGGGGTCGCCGACTTCGCCCCCCGCCTCGCTGACGACGAGGGTCCCCGCGGCGCCGTCCCAGGCCTGCAG
>JALYWY010000178.1 GCA_030852475.1 Actinomycetota bacterium
GCCCTGGCCTAGCCGCCCCCGGACGCGAAGCGGAGGAGGCGGCGCCTGATCAATCAGCCGGCGGTGACGCCGCCGCCCGCTTCGCCGCCTTCGGGTGCGGCTTCTTCGACTTCGCCTTCCGGCACGACTTCGGTTTCCGGCGCCGGTTCCACCACTTCGGGTTCGGGTTCCGGGGTCGCTTCGTATTCGCCGCCTTCTTCTTCGGGCACGTAGCCTTCGACTTCGCCTTCCGGCACGTAGCTTTCGACTTCGCTCGGGTCGAATTCCTCGCCTTCTTCGCGGGCCGCCTTGCGCGCCGCCTTCTCGGCCGCGTTCTCGGCCTGGATCTCCAGCCAGGCGGACATCACCTGGGCCCAGATCAGGGCCGGGAAGGTCCCGCCCATCACCGGGCCGCCGTTGTAGAGCGTTTCCATCGGCGTCGTCGAGTCCGGGTAGCCGACCCAGACGCAGGCGGTCGCCTCGTCGCTGACGCCGCCGCAGAACCAGGCGTCGCCGTTGTTCTCGGTCGTCCCGGTCTTGCCCCACAGCCCTTCGGCGCCGATCTGGGCGTTGGTGCCGGTGCCGCTGGAGACGACGGATTCGAGCATGCCCCTGGCCGTTTCCACCGTTTCCTCGTCGAAGACCTGTTCGTGCAGCGAGTCGTTGTCGCCGCCCTTGATCGTGTCGCCGTCGCCGTTCGTCACCTGGAGGATCGAGACGGGGCTGTTGCCCGGCCGGGGCGCCAGGGTCCCGCTGACCTTGTCGCCGTCGTTGCCGATCGTGCTGAAGGCGTAGGTCCAGCCGAGCGGCGAGACGCCTTCCCGCATCCCGCCCAGGACCATCGCCGGGTTGGTCGAGATCGGGTCGTCGTAGCCGGCCTTGTGGATGGTCCCTGCGATCGCTTTGGTTTTCGCCCGCACCGTATTGCCCTTCAGGCCTTCCAGGGCCAGCGCCGCGTAGACGGCGTTGTCGGAGTTCGTCGTCGCGCAGAAGAGGTCGCAGGAGCCCGCGTAGGATTCGCCGTCGTTGGTCACCTCGAAGAGTTCATTGCCTTTCTTGCCGAACTCGAAGGTGCGCGGTTCGGAGGCGAACACGGTGTAGGGCGAGATCCCCTGTTCGAGGGCCGTGATCAGGATGAAGGGCTTGATCGAGGAGCCGGGCTGACGGCGTCCCTGGGTCGCCAGGTTGAACGGGCGCGTATCGAAGTCGGGGCCGCCGACCATCGCCTTGATCCCGGCGTTGCGGTTGTCGATGACGACGACCGAGGCGGTGGCGGGCGAGTAGCCCAGGTAGGCGTTGACCGATTCTTCGGCCGCTTCCTGCAGTTGCAGGTCGAGCGTCGACTTGACTTTGAGGCCGCCGAAGAAGGCTTTGGCGGCGCCGTAGCGTTCGACCAGCTGCTGGCGCAGGTAGGCGGTGAAGTAGGGGGCTGCGGAATCGAGGCTCGGCGGCTCGATGGCGGCGGGGGAGGGGAGGGCCTGCTGCTGGCCTTCGCGCATCTGTTCTTCGGAGATGTAGCCCTGTTCGGCCATCCGTTCCAGCACCAGGTTGCGGCGGGCGAGGGCGTTTTCGGGGAAGACTTTGGGGTCGTAGGCGGAGGGCGACTGGATGATCCCGGCCAGCAACGCCGCCTCCCAGGGCTCGAGCACGGTGGCGCAGGGTTCGGTCTCGGTGCCGCAGCCGGGGTGGGCGGCGCCGAAGTAGGTGCGGGCGGCGGCCTCGATCCCGTAGGCGCCCTGGCCGAAGTAGACGGTGTTGAGGTACTCGGTGAGGATCTTGTCCTTGCCCCATTTGCGCTCGAGCCGGTAGGCCAGTGCCGCCTCCTTGAACTTGACGAAGAGCGAGCGGTCGCCCTGGGCGAGGAGCGCGTTCTTGACGAACTGCTGGGTGATCGTCGAGGCGCCCTGGGCGGCGCTCATGCTGAGGATGTCTTTGACGAGGGCGCGGCCGATGCCCTGGAAGTCGACGCCCTCGTGCTCGTAGTAGCGCGCGTCCTCGATCGAGACCACCGCGTTCTTGATGTTGGGGGAGATCTG
>JALYWY010000182.1 GCA_030852475.1 Actinomycetota bacterium
TCGAAGCGGCCCGCGAGCTGGGCTGCGAGGAGAACGCCGACCGGCTCAACGAAGTGCTGCGGCGGGTGGCGAAGATGCCGCCCCCGCGGCAAGGCCCGACGAAAATGGGGAAAGTGTCAACGGCGGCGGAATATTGGAGCGCCCGGCGGAGCAAAAATCCCTCACTCGGGGGTGCGCGCCCGCTGCCGGCATGGCGGCCCTCCTCTTCTAACCCGTCAGGCCGGGGCCTGATCCGCGGCGGCGGCCTGCTGGCGTCGCCGCTGGCTCTCCCGGAGCCGATAGCTCTCGCCGTTCAGCTCAAGGATGTGGACGTGGTGCGTCAGCCGGTCGAGCAGGGCGCCGGTCAGGCGCTCCGCGCCGAACACGCTCGTCCACTCGTCGAACGGCAGGTTGCTGGTCACGATCGTCGCGCCGCGCTCGTAGCGGCGGCTGAAGGTCTCGAACAGCAACTCGGCGCCGGTGGTCGACAGGGGCACGTAGCCCAGCTCGTCGACGATCAGCAGCTTGTAGGCCTCGAGCTGCCGCTGTAGGCGCAGCAGGCGCCGCTCGTCCCGCGCCTCCAGGAGTTCGTGGACCAGCGCCGCCGCCGTGGTGAAGCCGACCGCCAGGCCCTTCTGGCAGGCGGCCAGGCCGAGGCCGAGCGCGAGGTGGGTCTTGCCGGTGCCCGAGGGGCCGAGCGCGACCACGTTCTCCCGCCGCTCGATGTACCCGCAGCGGGCCAGCTCCAGCACCAGCAGCTTGTTCAACGCCGGGATCGCGGCGAAGTCGAAGCCGTCCAGGCTCTTGGTCGCCGGGAAGCGCGCCCGGCGGATGCGCCGCTCGACCAGCCGCCGCTCGCGCTCAATCAGCTCGAGCTCGCACAGGCGCAGCAGGTAGCCCGTGTGGTCGACGCCCTCGGCGGCGCACCGGCGGGCCAGCTTGTCGTGCTCGCGCAGGAAGGTCGGCAGCTTGAGCGCCTTGAGGTGATGCCCGAGCAGGACCTGCGGCACCTCGCTCATGATGCCGCCCCGCCGCCGAGCAGCGCCAGGTAGGCCCGGGCCGAGGTGGCCGCGACCGTGGCCCGCGGCAGATAGGGGTAGAGCGTCAGGTCGAGCTTCGGCGGCCGGCGCTCGAGCCGGCACAGCACCAGGTGCTTGACCGCGTCGTAGCCGAGCGCCCCCGGCCGGAGGGCCTCGCGCACGGCGGCCAGGACGTCGTCGAGCCGGAACGTCTCGAGCAGCCGCAGGACCTGCACGTACTCGCGCTTACCACCCTTGCCCAGGCGCGCCTCCAGCAGGCGGCGCAGCGTCGCGAACTCGTCGGGCAGGGCCCAGCCTTGCAGCGGCGCCGCCTGGTCGAGGGCGCCGACCTTGTGCTCCAGCAGCGCCAGGTAGTGCCGCGGGTCGAAGACGAAGTCCTCGCGGGCGTAGGAGCGCGGGTGCCGGGCGACGACCTCGGCCCCGCAGGCGATCACGACCTCGTCGACGTAGCCCCTCACCAGCACCGGGCGGTGGCCGTAGGCGGTCGGCACCGAGTAGTCGTTGCGGTCGTAGCGCACCAGGGAGAACGCCGAGACCCGGGTCGCCCGGCGGTCGCAGGCGTCGTAGGGCACCGCCGGCCGCGGCTGCAGGGCGGCCAGGTCCCGCTCCAGCCGCTCGCCGATGGTTTCGGCGTGGCCGCGGACCCGGTGGTCCAGCCGATCGAGGCAGCGCCGTTCGAGCTGCGCGTTGAGCTCGGCGAAGCTGGCCACCACCGGGACCGGGACCAGGAAGTTGCGCCGGGCGTAGCCGACCAGGCCCTCGACCTTGCCCTTGTCGTTGCCCTTGCCCGGCCGGCCGAAGCGATCCAGGAACAGGTAGTGCGACTGCAGCTCGGCGAAGGCCCGGGCCCGCTGCCGCGTGCCGTCGCCGAGGAGGCGCGCCACCGCCAGCCGGGTGTTGTCGTACAGGATCGACCGGGGCACCCCGCCCAGGAAGGCGAAGGCGGCGTTGTGGCCGTCGAGGAAGGCCTCGGCCCGCTCCGCCGGGTAGGCCCGGACGAAGCACGCGTCCGAGTGCGGCAGGTCGAGGCAGAAGAAGTGGACCTTGCGCCGCTCGCCGCCGATCACCGCCACCGCCTCGCCGAAGTCGACCTGGGCGTGGCCGGGCGGATGGGCCAGCGGCACGAACACCTCGCGGGCGCGGGCGCGGTGCTCGCGGACGTAGTCCTTGACGATGGTGTAGCCGCCGGCGAAGCCGTGCTCGGCCCGCAGCCGGTCATGGATCCGCTTCGCCGTGTGCCGCTGCTTGGGCGGCGCCGAGCGATCCGTCTCCAGGATGGCGTCAATGATCGGCGTGAAACCGTCGAGCCTGGGCCGCGGCGGCGGCTTGCTGCGCCGGTAGCCCGGCGGCACCGCGTGGCGCAGCATCTTGGCCACCGTCCTCGGATCGATGCCGAAGAGCCGCGCCGCCGCGCGCTGGCTCAGCCCCTCGACGTGGCAGGCGTGGCGCACCCGCGCGTAGAGCTCCACCGGCTTCATCCCCACCCTTCCGGCCGTCCCAACCGGCCGGAAGATCGTTAGGGCGACGGACTTTTACGCCGCCCCGGCGGCCCGACCATCCGGCCGCCTCCGTGAGGGATTTTCGCTCCGCCGCTTACATTGCGGGGCGCCGCCCCCTTCGCCCGCCCGGAGAGCAAGCGCTCGCCGTCGCCCAAACGGCCGGGCCGGAAGGGCGGACATGAGGGGGCTTGCCGCGTCCGGCCGCCGGAGGCGGGGGTCGATCGCAGGATCGAAGTGCCGCTCACGCATTGCCCGCATTGTGGCGATGCGCTCGCGCCTGAGACGGACGCCCTCCTCGAGCAGACGCTCATCGAGGCGCCGCCGGTCCGCCCGCATGTGATCCGCCTCGTCACGC
>JALYWY010000183.1 GCA_030852475.1 Actinomycetota bacterium
TTCCCGCGCCCATGGGCATCGCCACCCCGTCCAAACGCCTGGAGGCCATCCCTCCGTACAAGTTCCAGGAACTCGAGCAGCAGATCGCCGACAAGCGCGCTGCCGGGATCGACGTGATCAGCCTCGGGATCGGCGACCCGGACGAACCGACCTACCCGCACGTGGTGGAGGCGATGCAGGAGGCGGTGGCCAATGCGGACTACCACCGGTACCCGAGCAACCGGGGCCGCGACGAGTTCCGGCAGGGCATGGCCGAGTTCTACGGCCGCCGCTTCGGGGTGGAGATCGACCCGAAGTCCGAGGTGATCCCGGCGATCGGCGCCAAGGAGTGCATCTACAACCTCTGCTTCGCCTTCCTCGACCCGGGAGACGTCGCGCTCGCCTCCGACCCCGGATACCCCGTCTACACCGGCGGGCCGATCCTCGCCGGCGCCGAGGCCGAGCTGCTGCCGCTGGTCCCGGAGCTGGGTTTCGCGCCGGACCTCGGCGCCGTCCCGGACGACGTCGCCGCCCGCGCTCGGCTGATGTTCATCAACTACCCGAACAACCCGACCGGCGCCGTCGTCCCCGACGGCTTCTTCGAGCAGGTCGTCGCCTTCGCCAGGGAGCACGAGATCCTCGTCGTCCACGACAACGCCTACTCGGAGACCACCTACGACGGCTACGTCGCCCCGAGCTTCCTCGCCACGCCCGGCGCCAAGGATGTCGGGGTCGAGGTCTTCTCGCTCTCCAAGGGCTACAACATGACCGGCTGGCGCTGCGCGGCGATCCTCGGCAACGCCGAGGCGATCCAGACCTACTGGCGGCTGAAGACCAACGTCGACTCCGGGCTCTTCGAGGCGATCCAGATGGCCGGCGTCGCCGCCCTCCAGGGCCCCGGCGAGCCGCTGGAGCAGATGAACCAGACCTACACGCGCCGCCGCGATCTGGTCGTCTCCGCCTTGCGCGAGATCGGCGTCGACGTCAGTGCGCCGAAAGGGACGATCTACGTCTGGGCGCCCGTCCCCGAGAACCACACCTCGACCTCCTTCTGCGAGCTCGTGCTCGAGGAGGCGGCCGTCGTCGTCTCACCCGGCTCGATGTACGGGCCGAGCGGCGAGGGCTTCTTCCGCATCGCGCTGACCACGCCCGACGACCGGATCGAAGAGGCCGTCGAGCGGATGCGCGAGCACCTCAGCTGATCGCCGAGGCGCCCGCGGTCGCGTTACTCGACCTCGACTTCGTCGACCATCCCTTTGAAGACATGCGGGGGACCGCCCTCGCGGTCGGTGATGAAGCAGTAGAGGGCGTAGCGGCCCGGCTCGAGCCCCAGGGTCACCAGCTGCCCTTCGCCGCCTTCGAGGACGGCGGTCGACTTGGTGCCTTTCTCTTCCATCGGCGGGGCGCCCTGTTCGGTTTTGAAGAATTTCTCGGCGTCCTCGGCGGTGGCGTCGCCTTTCAGCTTGGAGGCGATCAGGTGGTGGGGCTGGGCGCCGATGTTGTCGAAGGCGATCTCCACCTCGCCTGACGGCAGCGTCTCGGCGTTGAAGACGTACTCGGCGGCGTCGACCGTCGCCTCGCCGCCCTCGATCTCCTCGTCCGACTCCTCGCCGGTGACCTCGGTCACCGCGGTGGCCTGCGGGCTCGGGGGGGCGCCCGAGGTGTTGAAGGCGTAGTAGTCGCCGGGCTGCAGGACCTGCGTCACCGTCGCGCTCTCGCCTGGTTCCAGCGAGCCGACTCCCCCGGCGGCGAAGAACCACTCGGGAAACGATTTGCCCTGGATCGCTTTGCCTAGGCCTTCGACGACCTCCTCGGTGTTGCGATCGCCCTCCACCCGGATCAGCTGCAGGTCGGCTTCGGCGTCGCTGTCGTTGGTGAGCGTGATCTCGGCGAGGCCGGCCTCAGCCGTCTCCGGCGCCGTCACGACGGCCGATTTGCCTTTCGACTCGACCGTGAAGCTGAGCTCCTGCGAATCCTCGCTGTCGCCGCAGGCGGCCAGGGCCAGGGTGGCGATCAAAGCGATCAGGCAGGCGCAGCCGCGAAGGACGAAACGGTGCCGGGTGCTGCTCACGAAAAACCTCCTTGGTGGCGGACGAGTCTCGGTGACCCTACCCGCGCGGCCGGTCCTCAAGCCTGGGCGGCTTCCCGCTCGGCCTTCTTGCGCCAGTAGCGGTCGAGCCCGCCCCACTGGTAGGCGGTGGGAACGGCCTGCAGCAGCTCCCCGACCGTGTCGCCTTCGATCCCTTCGGCTGCAAGCTCCTCGCGGATGCGCCGCTCGAGGTCGGCGTTGTAGTCGTCTCTCTCCATCCGCCGCACCAGCTCCGCCTCTTCGCGCAGTTTCGACTTCACCTTCTCGATGTGGCCCGGGACGTCGCCCTCGACCGCGCCGAAGTGGGTCAGCGCCAGGCGCCGCGGCGACCAGCCGGCAACGGTGTCCAGGGATTTCTCCCATACCTCGACGTTGATGTCGGGTGGGGGAGTGGGGGGCACGATCAGGTTCGAGGGCGGGATCCTGCAGGCGGCGACGTCGCCGACGAAGGCGGTGCCGCTGTCCTCGTGCAGGTAACAGACGTGGTGGGAGGCGTGGCCGGGGGTGTAGGCGACCCGCATCCCCAGCACCGACTCGCCCCCGCTGAGGACGCGGACGTTTTGCTCCGGCACCGGCAGGATCTCGCCCCAGAGGTAGCCCAGTTTGTCGCCGTAGAGCCGCTCCGCGCTCGCCAGCAGCTTCGAAGGATCGATCAGGTGCGGAGCACCCCGCTCGTGCACGTAGACCTCGAGGTCGGGCCACCGTCGCACCAACGCCCCAGTGGCCGCCGCATGGTCGAGGTGGATATGGGTCAGCAGCACAGCCCGCGGCTTCTCGTCCCCGATCGCCTCCAAGACGGTCGAGAGCGAGGACTCCGGCCCCGGATCAACCAAGGCCCCGTCCACCTCCCAGCAGCCGATCACATGCGGCCGCCCGAGGTGCATGACGTCGATTACGCGCACGGGCGCAGCTTATGCAGCCGGAGCAGGGAATCGCTCGTCGGCTTCGAGCGTCTGCCGCAAGCCCTCTTCCATCCCCCTGGGCGAGTAGCCGAGCTCGCGCTGAGCCTTCTCGTAACTGGCCCAGAAGGTGACGTTGTCGCCGGAGGTGATCAGTTCGCGCAGGTTCGGCGGCTGTCCCATCACCTTCCCGACCACGGGGCCGAGAGGGATCATCATCTTCATCAGTCCCGTCGGCAGGTTTCGCTTCGGCGCCTTGCGGCCGCTGACCTTGGCGACCGTCTCGATCGCCTCCCGCATCGTCGTCGCCGGGCCGCTGATCACGTAGGTCTCGCCGAGCTTGCCCTTGTCGAGCCCCAGCAGGATGCCGCCGGCGATGTCCTCGACGTGGGTCATGCAGATCCCCAGCTCGGGGAAGGGGAGGAGCGGGAGACTGCCGGCGAAGAACTGCTCGAGCAGGTCGGCCACCTGCGAGGTGTCGCCGGGGCCGTAGACGCCGCCGGGCTGGACGATGACCGCCGGCAGCCCCTCGGCGTCGATCATCCGCCGGACGACCTTGTGGGCCTCCAGCTTCGTCTCCTCGTAGTAGGAGGTGAAATCGGTCTCGGGGTTCTCGTAGGACTCGTCGACGACCTGCTTGTGGGTGTTGCCGAAGATGCCGACGGTGGAGACGTAGACGATCCGCGCCGCTTTCGCCTCCAGCGCGGCCTTCATCACCCGCTCGGTGCCGGCCACGTTGGCCTCCCACATCACCGGGCGCTGCCTGGCCGGGATCCCGACCTCGTACATCGCCGCGGCGTGGATCACGGCGTCGCAGCCCTCCATGCCCTTGCGCAGGGCCGCCGCGTCGCCGAGGTCGCCGGCGACCAGCTCGCAGCCGAGCTCGTTCAGCTTCGCGCCTTTTGCGGGGCTGCGGACCAGTGCGACCACCTCGTCGCCCCGTTGACGCAACTGCCGGGCGGTCTCGCCGCCGATGAAGCCGGTTCCGCCGGTCAGGAAGACTTTCACGTACCCAACCCTAGCCGCCGGCCTCGACCCGTGCGCTCCTCTCACACCGAGCGCGCGTTGCGGCGCCCTTCCAGCCCCCAGGAGACGATCCGCTCCGGGTGGATCCGGATCCGCGGCATCGGGAACCGAATCGCCTCGGCGCGGCCGCGGATCTCGATGCCCCGCGGTTCCCAGGGATCGACGCTGGGGAGGTCGTCGACGACGATCGCCGCGCGTCCGGTCCGCTCGACGTCGCGGAACTTCTTCGACTTGGCCAGCTCGCGGCCGGTGACCTCGATCACGTCGCGGGTCACTTCGTAGAAGATCCCGACCGGGACGACGTGGGGCGTCCCGTCGGCGCCGACCGTCGCCAGCCTTCCCAAACGCAGCGGCTCGGAGAGGTACTCCCGCTCGGCCTCGGTGAAGCGACTTTCGGACACGCTCCGAAACGTACCCGGCGCCGATGCTGAGCGGTTGAGCAGGCGCTTACACTCTCTTTGAGTGGAGATTTCGACGAACGGCACGAAAAACGGCAACCGTAGGGCGCGTCAGCGTGCCCTGGCGATCGGGATCGTCGACGGGCGCACGGAGGGGGAGCCGCTGGCGGAGCTGAAGGAGCTGCTGCTGACGGCCGGCGTCGCCACCGTCGGCGTCGCGACCCAGCAGCGCCCACAGCCCGACCCCGACCGCTACTTCGGCCGCGGCCGACTGGCTGAGGTGAAACAGGAAATCGCCGCCTGCGGCGCCAACCTGGTCGCCTGCGACGACGAGCTGGCGCCGCGGCAGGAGCGCAACCTCGAGGCGGCCCTGGGAGTGCCGGTGATCGACCGCACCGCGGTGATCCTCGACATCTTCGCCGACCACGCCCACTCGGCTGAGGGAAAGCTGCAGGTCGAGCTGGCGCAGCTGGAATACAACATGGCCCGCATGCGGGGTCTCTGGACCCACCTCGAGCGGCTCGGCGCCGGTCGCATGGACGGCGGCATCGGCACCAGGGGCCCAGGCGAGAGCCAGATCGAGACCGACCGCCGTCTCGCCCGCAACCGCATCTCCGCCCTGCGGCAGCGGCTCACCCGGCTCGAGCGCAACCGCGGCGTGATGCGCGCCCGTCGCGACAGCTCCTCGCTACCCCGGGTCGCCCTCGCCGGCTACACGAACGCCGGCAAGTCGACGCTGCTGAACGCGCTGACGGGGGCGGACGTGGACGTCCGCGACCGCCTATTCCACACCCTCGACCCGACCACCCGCACCTTCGAGCTCTCCGGGCGCGACTACCTGCTGACCGACACCGTCGGTTTCATCGAAAAGCTGCCACACCAACTGGTCGAGGCCTTCAAGGCAACCCTGGAGGAGACCGTGCTCGCCGACCTGATCCTGCACGTGGTCGACGCCTCGGCGCCGGAGGAGCGGCGGCTGCGGGACATGCAGGCGGTCGACGAGGTCCTCGAGGAGATCGGCGCCGGCGACAAGCCGCGGCTGCTGGTCTTCAACAAGGTCGACCTGCTGGAGGGCGGCGAGCGAGAGGAGACCGCGCTCGACCACCCCGAGGCGGTGCTGATCTCGGCCCAGGAGGGGGAGGGGCTGGACGGGCTGCGGGAGCGGATCGAGCAGGCCTTCGAGGAGACGCTTACCGAGGTCGAGCTGTTGATCCCCTACTCGGAGGGCGCGCGGCTGCACGAGCTGCACGAAGTGGCCGGGGACCTGGAGCGGACTGACCGTGAGGACGGCGTGCTGGTGCACGCCAAGGTGCCCTCGGCGGAGATGCACCGGTTCCGCGACCTCGCGGTCGCATAAGCTGCCGCGCGTGCAGCTGCCTGTGATCAAGCTGAAAGAGGAGGCGATCCTGCCTTCGCGGGCCCATGAGGGCGATGCCGGGCTCGATCTCTACGCCTGCGAGGCCGCCCATATCGGTCCCGGCGAGAGGTGGGGTGTAGGGACCGGGGTGGGGGTGGAGATCCCGGAGGGGCACGCGGGGCTGGTCCTGCCGCGATCGGGGCTCGCCCGCGACCACGGGATCGCCCTCGTCAACGCTCCCGGCCTGATCGACTCCGGCTACCGCGGCGAACTGCGGGTGCTGCTGCTCAACACCGACCCGGCGGAGACCTTCCGGGTCGAGCCCGGCGACCGCATCGCCCAGCTGGTGCTGACGCCGATCGCCACCGCCGAGCCGGTCGAGACGAGCGCCCTCAGCGAGAGCCTGCGCGGCGAGGGCGGCTTCGGCTCCTCGGGTCGCTAGCAGTGGGAGTTATGGACCTATAGGGACCAAAAGTCCCACCGCTAGGAGTTCTCTGCCGCCCGCCTAGCCGACTCGTGTGCGGCTGACTCCAGCGCGTCGTCCAGCGGCTCCAGCTCGGGGCGGTTGCCGTAGCGGCGCTCCAGGGCCAGGGCGATCAGGTGGTCGGCGAGCCAGGCGTTCTTGGGGAGGAGGGGGCCGTGCAGGTAGGTCCCGATCACGTTGTCGCGCTTGACGCCCTCGAAGCCGTCCTTGCCGTTGTTGCCGTGGCCGGAGACCACCTTCCCCAGCGGCTGCGCGCCGTCGCCGAGGTAGGTGCGGCCGCCGTGGTTCTCGAAGCCGGCGATCAGGCGGGGACCGGTGCCGAGGTCGGCCTCGATCGCGACGTTGCCGATCAGACGCTCGCCGGGCTCGCGCACCGTCGTCAGGTCGGCGAGCCCCAGGCCCGGCAGCTCGTCGTCGCCCATCTGGTAGCTGTGGCCGAGCAGCTGGTAGCCGCCGCAGACCGCCAGCAGCACCGCGCCGTCGTCGGCTGCCGCGGCGAGCGCCTCGCGCTTGCTGGCGACCATGTCGGCGGCGACGACGCGCTGGTCGCGGTCCTGGCCGCCGCCGATGTAGAAGAGGTCGTGGTCACCCGGGTCGACCGGCTCGCCCAGGCCGGCGCCGCTGTGAACGAAGCCGATTCCGCGCCACTCGCAGCGCCGCTGCAGGAAGAGGATGTTGCCGCGGTCGGCGTAGATGTTCATCTGGTCGGGATAGAGGCTGAGGACGCGGAGCTCCATCAGGTCACCTTCTCCAAGAGGACGACCAGCGAGCCGACGTGCAGCTCGGTCGGTGCGATCTCGCGGCGGCCGACCGGGACCAGGCCGTGGGCCGCGGCCTCGGACTCGAACGCGTCGGCGCTGAAGGTGGCGATCCGCACCTCGTTGGGTTCCTCGCTCAGCGACCCCTCCGGCGAGACCGTCTGGCGCAGGCGCCGGACGATGATTTCCCCGGGGGAGACCGCCGCCTCGACCGCCAGGCTCGAGTAGACCCAGCCGTCCACCTCGCGCACGTCGGGGAGGGGAGGGGGCGCTCCGTCGGGCTCCGGCATCTCCTCGATGATCGCGGCGGCGAGCAGGCCGCCGGGCCGCAGCGAGGCGGCGATGCAGCGCAGGCTCTCGGCTCTCTCGGCGGAGCCGGGGAGGAGCTGCAGCAGGTGGGTGGGGGCGAGGACGAGCGAGGCCTCGTTCTCCAGCTCGAACGCGCGCGCGTCCGCTTCGAGCGCGCTCACCGGCAGCTGGGCGCCACGAGACTCGAGCGCCGCAAGGAGCTCGGGATCGCTATCCAGCCCGATCACCTCGTGCCCGCGCCGGGCCAGGTGCAGCGCAACCCGGCCGGTCCCGCAACCGAGCTCCAGCACCGGGCCGCCGCAGCGCTCGGCCAGCTCCTCCCAGAGCGGCAGATCTGCGGCGTAGCTGCCGCACTCGACGTCGTGCCAGATCGCGGCCGCCGCGGCGCTCATCGCCAGAACTCCTGGGCGAGGCCGCGGTCGGCGAGCAGTTTGCGCAGCTCCAGCAGGGCGGTGTAGGTGGGGAGGGCGAAGAGGCGCCCCTCGGACCCCGCCACGGCAGCGTCCAGGGACTTCCCGATGCCCGGCACCACCTCGATGGCCTCCTCCGGCCAGCCCGCGTACTTGAGGCGCAGCGCCATCTCCGGCGCGCGGGTGCCGGTGCAGACGACGCGGCGGACGGCGTCGCTCAGCAGCTCGAAGTCGGCATCCCAGATCCAGGAGACGTCGCGGCCGTCGGCGATCCGGTCGTTGAGCGCGATCCAGATGTCGATCCCGCCGCGCTCGCGGCTCTCCAGCAGCAGCGTCCGCAGCACCTCGTTGGCGCCGGCCGGGTTCTTGATCAGCAGGATCGAGACGGGGACGTCGTCGACGGGGATCGTCTCCACCCGGCCGAAGGCGGCCCGCATCTCCCCGAGCGCGGCGGCGATCCGCTCCGGCGCCACCCCCAGCCGCAGCCCGGCGGCCACCGCGGCGAGGGCGTTGTAGACGTTGTAGAGGCCGGGGAGGGGGAGCTCGAGCCCGATCTCGCCCTCGGGGGTGCGGACCGTCACCCTCGAGCCCTCCATCCCGCGCAGCTCGATCGCCGTCGCGGCGACCTCCGGCTGCGGCCGCTCCGCCCCGCAGTTGGGGCAGGAGTAGTGGCCGAGGTGGCCGACGAAGGCGCGCTCGTAGGCGTAGGGGTGGCCGCAGCGGCGGCAGTGCTTGGCGTCGAAGGCGTGCTGCAGCTCCGGCAGCGCCTGCGAGGCGTCCTCGATCCCGAAGTAGAGGACGCCCTCGCGCCTCGCGCCGTCGGGGTCGCGGCCGAGGTCGGCGATCAGCGGGTCGTCGGCGTTGAGCACGAACCCGGTGCGGGCGGTGCGGGCGGCGACCGTCTTCGCCCACTCGTCGGCCAGCGCCTCCATCTCGCCGTAGCGGTCGAGCTGGTCGCGGAAGAGGTTGCCGAGGACGATCAGGCCGGGCTCCAGCTGTTCGGTCACCCGCGGCAGCCAGGCCTCGTCGACCTCGAACAGCCCCTCGCGACCGTCCTGCTCGAGCAGCGCCGTCGCCACGCCCCAGGTCATGTTCGAGCCGGCGCGGTTGTGGACCGGGTGCCGGCCGTCGGCGGCGAGGATGCCGGCGACCATCCCCGCGGTCGTGGTCTTGCCGTTGGTGGCGCTGACGATCGTCGTCCCGCGGTCCAGTCCCGCCCCGAGGCGGGCGATTGCCTCCGGCTCCATCCGCAGCAGCACGCGGCCCGGCAGGGTGGTGCCGCCACCGCGACCGCTGGCCCGGCTGGCGGCGCCGATCGCCCGCGAGAGCGCGACTTTGGCCCCGAAGAGGGCGCCGGGACGCCCGTTGCCCGCCACCGCGCTCAGCCCTCCTCGTCGCCGGGGACGAAGATCGTGAGGCAGCGGGGGAGGACCCGCAGCGAGACGGGCAGGTCGGTGAGGTGATCGCCGTCGGCGTAGACGGGGAAGGGGCGGCTGGCTTCGATCCGCAGGCGCGGGGTGCGGAAGGTGCTTACCTCCTCCTTGCCCAGGTGCTCGCCCTTGAGGACGTCCCGCAGCCCCAAAAGGAAGCGCAGCTTGCCGCCCTCGCCGATCGAGACGACGTCGAATTCGCCGTCGTCGAGCTTCGCTTCCGGGGCGATGTACATGCCGCCGCCGTAGACGCTGTTGTTGGCGACGTCGACGAAGTAGCCGGTCAGGCGTTTGCGTTCGCTGCCGACGGCGAGCGTGAAGCGGGCCGGCTTCCAGCCGATCAGCGTGCGAGCCATCGAGTAGGCGTAGACCCAGTTGCCGCGGATGAAGCTGGTTTCGTTGGCGAGGCGGTTGCATTCCGAGTCGAAGCCGACGCTGACGATGCCGAGGAAGCGCTTGCCGTTGGCCTCGCCGACGTCGATCGTGCGGGTGCGGCCGGCGAGGATCACCTCGACCGCCTCCTCGGGATCGGATGGGATGCCGAGCGCCCGCGCCAGGTCGTTGCCGCGGCCGCCGGGAATCAGCCCCAGCGGCGTGTCCGAGCCCGCCATCGCCCCGCCGACGACTCCGAGCAGGCCATCGCCGCTGACCACGACCGGGACCTCGCCGAGTTCGATCGCCCGCAGCGCCAGTTCGACCCCGTGCTCGAGGCTTCGCGTCCTCTCGACCCTGAACACGGCCCGGCGCGCGTCCAGCGCCGCCTCGACGCGGGGCAGCAGCTTCAGCGTCCTGCCCCCGGCGGAAGAGGGGTTGACGAGAAGGGTGAGCGGCGTCCCGTCGATCTCCATCCGGGGCAGCCTAGAGGGAGTGGCTCGGCGGCCCGCCGCCCTCGAGGCGAACGACAGAGAAGCTGCCGTCCCCGGCCGGCTGCGCCCAGATCGACTCGAATCCCTGACGGGCCAACCGCCAGCCGAAGAGGCGACCGCCGAAACCGGCCAGAGGCTCTGGATCGGAGGAGCGGGCGAGGGCCAGGAAGCCGCCCGGACGCAGGACGCGCGCCGCCTCGGAGGCGGCTGGGCGAGCATCGAGGGCGGCGAGGAGATCGAAATGGTCGTCGGGGAAGGGAAGCGAGCGGGTGCTGCCCTGCTTGAAGGCGATCCGCCCCTCCGGGTCGAGGCCGATCCGCCCGCTCGCCCGCCGGACCGCCTCCGCCGAGCCGTCGACGCCGCGCACGCGGGCGCTCGGGAACTCGCGGGCGAGGAACAGCGTTCCGTCGCCCTCGCCGCACTCGACCTCGAGGATCCGCTCCGGATCGCCGACGTGGAGGACCGCGGCGGCAAGCGGGGTCAGGGACGGGGCGGGGGACACAGGTCGATCGTAGGGGAGGGCGTTTTTGCCTCGGCCGCATCCACTAGGGTTCCCGCCCGTGGAGGAGCAACGGCAGCCAGACCGCCGCTGGATCGTTCTCGTCGTCTTCGCCGTCATCGCGGCCGTGATCGTCGCCGCGGTGCTGCTGGGCCAGGGGGACGACTCGGGTTCGGGCGAGGACACCACTCCGGCCACGCAGGCCAGCACCAGCGGTTGCGAGGAGGTCGAGACGCCCGAGCCGAAGACGGTCAGCTTCAAAGCCCCGGATCAGGTGCTGGAGGAGGGCGAACCGGCGACGGCGGTGGTGAAGACCAGCTGCGGCACCTTCGAGATCGAGCTCGACACCGAGCGGGCGCCGAAAACCGCCAACTCCTTCGCCTTCCTCGCC
>JALYWY010000205.1 GCA_030852475.1 Actinomycetota bacterium
GAGCACGACCGCGCAGCGCTTGCAGCGAGGCCCAGACTTGCAGCAGCTGCGCTTCGCCTTGACGACGGGCGGGAGTGGGGCGGCCTTCGACACCCGGCCAAGCTAGCACGCAATTAGGGTCCCCTAACTCGACCGAGCCGGCCGTCGGCGTCGCTACTCGCGCGGGGCGTAGCGGTGGTGCAGCATCAGGTCGTTGCCGTCGGGGTCGGTGAAGAGCGCCATCTTGCAGACGCCGGTGTCGAAGGTGTCGCCGGCGAACTCGACGCCTTTGGCTTCCAGCTCTTTGCGCGCGGCCTCGATGTCGTCTACGTGCAGCGCCGGATGGGCGTTCTTCTGGGGCTGGAACTCCATGCCCTGCTTGGCCGGCTCCCAGATCCCGAAGCAGGTGTCGCCGACCCAGAACTCGAAGCGGCTGTTCTCGTCGGGTCGCAGCCCGAGGGTGTCGACGTAGAAGGCGCGCGTGCGCTCCGGGTCGGTGGACGGGACGCCGATGAAATCGGTCTTGGTGATCATCATTCTCTCCTTGTCGCGGCGGTGACTGGTCAGGGGATGCCGGGGGCGAAGCTCAGCGACCAGATCTTGACACCCGGGGTGGGGCGGAGGACGAGGTTGTGGGCCTCGTGGGAGGGATGCTCGGCGAGGGTGCGGAGGCCGGGGGCCGGTCCGGCCGGCACCGTGCTCCACTCGCCGTCGATCTCGACCTCGATCTCGCCCTCTCCCTCGACGGTGACGAAGGCGCCGCCCGCCTGGTAGTCGAGCGCCAGGTCCTCGCCGTCCTCGCCGGCCACCCAAGGCCGCTGCCAGGAGCCGCCGGGGAAGACCTCCGGGGTCGGCGGGATCACCCGCGCGCCGGGGCCGTCGGTCGCCCGCAGCGGCGCCATCGGCTCCGGCAGGTCCCGTAGGGCGTCGATCTCCCGCAGCTCCCCCTGGATCGCTTCCTCGGTCGCCCGGTATTCGCCCTCGCCGAAGTGGACCCAGGAGAGGGCGCCGCCGAGGCTCCAGAGGAAGAGGCTGGGCCAGCCCTCGCAGCCGTAGGCGCCCCAGAGCTCGTGCTCGGCGTCGATCGCGACCGGGAAGCCGACCCCCAGCTCCGCCAAGCCGGCGCGGACCTGCTCGGGCTCGGCGGCGAAGGGGAAGCGCGGCGCCTGCACCGCGATCACGCTCAGGCCCGCCTCGCGGTAGCGCCGGTCCCACTCCGCCAGGTAAGGGAGGGTGCGGACGCTGTTCAGCTGCGCGTATTCGATGAAATGGACGAGCGCGGGGCCCCCGGCGGTCAGCGCCGGCATCGACTCCGGTTCGGTGCCGACCCACGCCAGGTCGGTGGGCAGGTCGGGCGATGGGATGTCGTCACGGCCGGGAAGCACGAGAGGCGGACGTTATCCTGGCGTCCCTTCCGCTGCGAGAGAGAGGACAGGCGTGAGAGATGCAAAGAAACTGATCGTGGCGGTGCTGGCGCTGGTCGCAGCGGCTGCCCTCGCCGCTTGTGGCAGCGGCAGCGGCACCACCGGCGAAACCGGCACCATCGTCAGCGGCGATCTTCTCCCGATTGCCGGCGCGCCCGCGGCCTACTCCGACGTCTCGGGCGAAGCCGACATCCAGCGTTTGGACGGCGGCAGCACCGTCGTCTCCCTGAGCGCCAGCGGCCTGCAGCCGGAAACCCGGTACATCGCCCATCTCCACACCGGCGGCTGCGACCAGCCTGAACCCGGCGGCCCGCACTTCCAGTTCGAAAAGGGAGGCTCGGAGGAGCCGCCGAACGAGTTGCACCTGCAGTTCACCTCCGACGCCGCGGGCGACGGCAAGGCCACGACCTCGAGCAAGCGCGAAGTCCCGCCCGGCGAAGCCGGTTCGGTCGTTATCCATGTCGATGAGTCGCATGAGATGACCGCTGGTGAAGCGGGTGAAGCGGAAACGGTCTTCGTCCATGAAGGGGTGGACCACTCGAAAGAAGGGCCCGGTCACTCCGGCGAGCAGCACCAGCACGCGCAGAGCGACAAGATCGCCTGCGCCGAGCTCGAAGGCGCCACCCCCTCAGAAGGTGGTTCCCAGGCCACCGGCGGCGACCTCCCGACGATCGTCGTCCGCAACGGCGAGCCGGTCGACGGTGTCCAGGAGCTCGAGTTCGACGCCGGTGACGAGGTCCGCTTCCGGGTCAGCTCCGACGAAGCGGAAGAAATCCACGTCCACGGCTATGACCTCGCCAAGGACGTCCCCGCCGGTGGCACGATCGAGTTCGCCTTCCCCGCCGAACTCGAAGGGATCTACGAGGTCGAGCTCGAGCAGCAGGCCGTCCAGATCGCGGAGCTCCAGATCAATCCATGAGCTTTCTGCCGCTGGCGCACGCGCTGTCGGCCAGGGAGGACCTGCCGGTCCCTGCCTGGCTCTTCGCCTGGGCGGCGTCGATCGTCCTCATCGTCTCCTTCTTCGCGCTGGCGGCGGGCTGGCGCAGCCCCCGTTTCGAGCAGCTGCGCGAGCGCCCGCTCGGGGAAGGGGTCTCGCGCGTCCTGCTCGGCCTCCCGGCGCAGATCGTCTGCGGCCTCGTCGGGATCTTCCTGCTCGGGTTCTCCGTCTACGCTGGCCTCGAGGGGACCGAAGCCCCCGACCGGAACTTCGCCCTCACCTTCCTCTTCGTCACCTGCTGGCTCGGCTTTCCCTTCTTCTCGGCGATCCTCGGCGACCTGTTCCGGCCGTTCAACCCGTGGCGGGCGGTCGGGCGCGCCGCCGGCGCCGGCTTCCGAGCGATCGCCGGGCAGAGCCCCGCCCACCTCGCCTACCCCGAGAAGGTCGGCCGCTGGCCGGCCGCGATCGGCCTCCTCGCCGTCGTCTGGCTCGAGGTCGTCTACGGTGCCGGGGGCATCGGCATCGACCCACAGACCACGGCCGTCGCCGCCCTCGTCTACAGCGCCTACACGCTGGCGATGATGGCCGTCTTCGGCGTCGAGGAGTGGTGCGAGCGTGGCGAGGTCTTCTCGGTCTACTTCGGGATGTTCGGCCGGCTCGGGATCTTCGGCAGCCGCGACGGCCGGCTCGAGCGCCGGCGCCCGTTTGCGGCGGCGACCACCTGGGCGACGATCCCGGGCTCGGCCGCCGTGGTCCTCGCCTCGATCGCCGCCACCAGCTACGACGGCGCCGCCGAGGGGGCCGTCCGGGACCCGATCAGCAGCGCCGCCGAATGGCTGATCGACCAGGGAGTTGGCCGGGTGGCGTCGATCCGCCTCACCGAGACCGCCTTCATGCTGCTCTGCTTCGGCGTCGTCTCCCTCGTCTACATGCTCGGCATCCGCGGGATGCGGAGCGTTCCCGGCGCGCCCTCGGTGGCGAAGCTGCGCTCCGGTTTCGCCCACACCCTGATCCCGATCGCCCTCGCCTACCTGGTCGCCCACTACTTCAGCCTCTTCGTCTTCCAGGAGCAGGCCCAGTTCGGCTACCTGCTCTCCGACCCGCTCGGCACCACCACCACCGACCTCTTCGGCACCGCCAACTGGGAGATCGACTACAAAGTCATCAGCACCAACGACATCTGGTACGTCCAGGTCGTCTCGCTCGTCGTCGGCCACGTGATCGGCCTGATGCTCGCCCACGACCGCGCCCTCGTCTACTGGTCCGACTACCGCAAGGCCACCGCCTCCCAGTACTGGATGCTGGCGGTGATGGTCGCCTTCACCTGCTTCGGCCTGTACCTGCTTTCCGCCTCGAACGGGTAGGGGGAGCCAGTGCTCCCCCTAGCCCACGTCGGCCACTACGCGATCTATTTCCTCTACGCGGTCCCGGTCCTGGTCGTCACGGGCGCGATCGTCCGCAGCACGATCGCCCAGCGGCGGGCGGAGCGGGAAGACGGCGCCGGCTAGAGGATCTCCGCCAGGCGCGTCTCGAGCGCCTCGGAGATGCTGTCGCGCACCGGGCCCTCGGCCAGCCGTTCGACCAGGGACTCGAGGAAGCCTTCGATGATCAGCGCCTTCGCGGCCTCCTCCTCGAGGCCGCGGGAGGTGAGGTAGAAGAGCTGCTCCTTGTCGACCTGGGCGATCGCGGCGGCGTGAGTGCAGCGGACGTCGTCGGCGAGGATCTCGAGGCCGGGGATCGCGTCGGCGTGGGCCTCGGGGGAGAGCAGCAGGTTGCGGCTCTCCTGGAAGGCGTCGGTCTGCTGCGCCCCCGGGTCGACCTTGATCATCCCGCGCCAGACCGCGGTGGCCCCGGCGGCGAGGACGCCGCGGAAGGCGAGGTCGGAGTTGGTGTTCGGCGCCGCGTGCTCCTGGGTCGTGTCGTAGTCGAGGTGCTGCCCGGCGCCACCGGCGTAGCCGCCGGTCACCCGCGCCTCGGAGCCCGGGCCGGCGAGGTTGGTCTCCATCCGCACCTTGCCGCGGCCCGAGCCGAAGCCGAGCGCGGCCCAGTCGAGGCGGCCGTCGCGCTCCACCTGGGCCCGCTGGGTGGCGAAGATCCAGGCCTTCTCGGAGATGTCCTGGGTATTGACGTAGCGCAGGGTCGCGGCCTGGCCGACGGCCAGCTCGACCACCGAGTTGAGGACCGCGTCGACGTCGTCGGCCGGCGAGGACCAGTGCTCCCAGACCTCGGCCTCGGCGCCGTCCTCGATCACGATCAGGGTGCGCCAGTTGATCGCCGCGCCGCTCGCGTCGAGCGGCAGCTCGATCTGGATCGGCTCGCTCAGCCGCACGCCGCTCGGCACGTAGACCAGCACCCCGTCGCGCCAGCCCGCCTCGTTGCGGGCGACGAACGGGTCCTCGGCCGGCACCAGCGACCCCAGCCGCTCGTGCAGGAGGTCGTTGTGGCTGGAGAGCGCCTCGCTCAGCGGCAGCACGGTCGCGCCCTCGGCGCCGGAGATCACCGGCGCGGCGCCGGCATCCTCGTAGGCGCCGAGGTCGAGGCTGCTCAGGTCGGTGAATTCCCACCCCTTCGCCTTCTGGTCGGGGAGAGGGAGCTCCTGCGCGAGAGAGGCGCCCCGCTGGCGCCTCTCGTCCAACCAGGCCGGTTGCACCGCGACCTCAGCCAATGGAACCCTCCATCTGCAGCTCGATCAGGCGGTTCAACTCGACCGCGTACTCCATCGGCAGCTCCTTGGTCACCGGCTCGATGAACCCGTTGACGATCATCTTCGAGGCCTCCTCCTCGTCGAGCCCGCGGCTCTGCAGGTAGAAGAGCTGCTCGTCGCCGATTTTCGAGACGGTCGCCTCGTGGCCGATGTCGGCGTCGTTCTCGTCGATCCGGATCGTCGGGTAGGTGTCCGAGCGCGAGTCCTCGTCGAGGAGCAGCGCGTCGCAGACGACCTTCGAGCGCGATTCGCTCG
>JALYWY010000206.1 GCA_030852475.1 Actinomycetota bacterium
GCGCTGGGCGGCGCGGCGGGTGCTGCGCGAGCCGTCGTTTACGACGAAAGCGGAAGAGATCGCCGCCTGGGGGCGGGAGAACGACGGGGCGGCGCGAGGGGCGGAGCTGGTCGAGCGCCTGGCGCAGAGACGGCTTTCCACCGCCTAAGAACTCCGGGGGTGGGATTCGAACCCACAACCCTTCGATTAACAGTCGAATGCTCTGCCGTTGAGCTACCCCGGATCGGCGCCGGGCGCGCGCCCGGACCAATCTGAATTTACCGACTCAGCTTCCGACCCGCTCCGCGTGGGCGATCCGTTCCACCAACGCCGCCCGTTCGCGGCTGAGGGCGGCGCGGCGCTCGTAGTCGCCGCGCTCGCCCGCGGCGACGATCTCGCCCTCGAGGCGGCGCTCCTCCAGGCGCAGGAAGTTGTGCTCCATCGCCTCGCGGGAGGCGGGTTCCTCCCGGGACATGATCACCAGTTCGGCGATCAATCCGGCAAGGCTGTCGTCGTCGTGGGGAAGGTTCGAGGCGGGGTCTTCCAGGTGCTCTCGCAACCAGGCGGCGGCGCTCCTGCCCGTCGGCGAGAGATGGGCATCGGTCAGCCGCGGCAGGTACTCCTTGCCCTCCTGGGGAAGCGCGATGCACATCGCCAGCAGCGCCCGCTCGCGGCGCTCGCGCGAGGTCAGCTCAGCCGTCCGCTGCGGCCGTGCCGGCTGCGCGTCGCGAGGGGATTCGGGCGCGGCCCCTTCGCGACCTCCGCTGGTCGGGGTCGCAGCCACCACCCGTCCCATCACCATCGCCGGGTCGAAATCGAGCCGTTCGGCGACGCGGCGGACGAGGTCGTCGCGGCTGGCCGACTCCCCCAGTCCCGCCAGCACCGGCGCCACTTCGGCCAGCGCCCGGTCGCGCTCGACCGGCGAGCCGGCGTCGGTGCGGTCGAGGACGAGGCTGACCTGGAAGGAGGTCAGCTCCTCCGCCTTCTCGAGGATCGCCCGGAAGCGCTCCGGGCCCTCCTCCTCGGCCATCATCTCCGCCGGGTCCTCCCCCGCCGGCATCGCCGCCACCCGCAGCCGCATCCGCCGCCCGGCGGCGACGCTCTGGGCGCGCAGCATCGCCGCCTGGCCGGCCGAGTCGGCGTCGAGGGCCAGCACGACCTCCTCGACCATCCCCGAGAGCGCCGCCACCTGCTCGCCGGTGATCGCCGTCCCCATCACCCCCACGGCCTCCTCGATCCCCGCCTGGTGCAGGGCGATCACGTCGGTGTAGCCCTCGACGACGACGGCGCGGCCGGCTTTGGCGATCGCCGCTTTGGCGCGGTCGACCCCGTAGAGGATCTGGCTCTTGTGGAAGAAGTCGGTCTCGGCGGTGTTGACGTACTTGGCGCCCTGATCGGGACGCATCGCCCGGCCGCCGAAGCCGAGCACGCGGCCGCGGCGGTCACGGATCGGGAACATGATCCGCTCGCGGAAGCGGTCGTAGTCGCCGCCGCTGCGCCCCCGCTGGACCAGGCCGACGCCGCGCAGCTCCTCGACCCTGAAGCCCGCTCGCTGGCTGGCGACCAGGAGCTTGTCCCAGGCGCTGGGCGCGTAGCCGACGCCGAAGTCGCGCAGGACTTCTTCCCGCAGCCCTCGTCCCGCCAGGTAATCGCGGGCCTTCTCCGCCTCCTTCGATTCCCAGAAGTAGTTGGCGTAGAAGGCGCCGGCGCGGTCCAGCAGCTGCTCGAGCCGGCGGCGCTGCTGACGCCGGGCCTCGGCGCGCGGGTCCTCCTGCTCGCGCTCCAGCTCGACCCCGTAGCGGTCGGCCAGCAGCTCCACCGCCTCGGCGAAGTTGAGACCGTCCTTTTCCTCGACGAACTTGATCACGTCGCCCCCCACCCCGCAGCCGAAGCAGTGGTAGAGCTTTTCCTGCGGCTCGACCGAGAACGAGGGGGTGCGCTCGTCGTGGAACGGGCAGAGGCCGACGTAGCGGGCGCCCTGGCGCCGCAGGTCGGTGTGGGCGGAGACGACCTCGACGATGTCCGCCGCCTGCTTGACGCGTTCGACGCTCTCGGGGGAGATCAGCGCCATCAGAAACGGGACTCTTCCGGCACGGTCAGCTCGGTGAACTTGGTGATGCAGAAGCGGTCGGTCATGCCGGCGATGTAATCGGTGACGCGCTGGTGATCGCTGGCGCCGGGATCGCGACTTGGAATCTCGTCGGGATGGGCGAGGTAGTGCTCGAAGAGGCCGCGCATCGCCCGCTGGACCCGATCCTGCTCGCGGCGCGCCTCCGGCCCCAGGTACACCCGGTCGAACATGAACTTGCGCAGGCGCAGCATCGCCTGGCCGACCTCGCGCCCCTGGCTTATCTCCTCCGCACCGGCCGAGTGCTCGACGATGTCGCGGACCAGGGTGTCGATCCGCTGCGACCCGGTCGGCCCGAGCAGCTCGATCTCCTCCTGCGGCAGGTCCTCGGGTCGCAGGATCCCCGCCCGCAGCGCGTCGTCTATGTCGTGGTTGATGTAGGCGACGCGGTCGACCAGCCTGACGATCTGCCCCTCCATCGTCGCCGGCTTGCGCGGGCCGGTGTGGTTGAGGATGCCGTCGCGCACCTGCTCGGTCAGGTTGAGGCCCTCGCCCTCGCGCTCCAGCACGTCGACCACCCGCAGCGAGTGCTCGTTGTGGCGGAAGCCGTCGACACCCTGCTCGCGCAGGGCCGCGTCGAGGGTCTCCTCGCCGGCGTGGCCGAAGGGCGGGTGCCCGAGATCGTGTCCGAGCCCGATCGCCTCGGTCAGGTCCTCGTTGAGGCCCAGCGCCCGGGCGACGGTGCGGGCGATACCGCAGGCCTCCAGCGTGTGGGTGAGGCGGGTGCGGTAGTGGTCTCCCTCGGGAGCGACGAAGACCTGGGTCTTGTGCTTCAGCCGGCGGAAGGACTTCGAGTGGACGATCCGGTCGCGGTCGCGCTGAAACGGCGTCCGCAGCGGACTGTCCGGCTCCTCCCGCTGGCGCTGCGCCGGATAGGACCGCGTCGCCTGGGGAGCGAGGAACTCCTCCTCCCAGGCGGAGACGCGGTCCTCGAAGGTGGCGGTGGCGGGCACCTGCCGATCTTAAGCGGCGGCGCGCAGTTGAACGTGCGCGTGGTGCTCCAGCGTCTCGCCAACTGCGCGCTCTACCTGACGTAACGTGGGTGGCTCCGCCTCGGGGGCCTCGCTGAGCGGCCTTGCCAGCCCATCGACCATGAACCGGTGCGCCTCCTCGGTGAGCGGGAAGGCACCTGCTTCGCAACTGGCGCAGACGACGCCGCCGGCCGAGCCGGAGAAGCCGGCCAGGTGCTCGGCCTCGCCGCAGTGCGTGCAGGAGGCGAGCTCGGGAGCGAAGCCGGCGGCGAGCGCCAGCTTCAGCCGGAAGGAGAGGGCGGTCTCGAGAGCGGTGGCGCGCGGCTCCGAGGGGTCGTCGAGCAGCGACAGGTAGCGGCAGAGGAGGTTGTAGGCGGGCGGGTTCGGCTCGGCGGAGTCGAGCAGGCGCAGGACCGAGTCGCAGGCGCGGGCGCCGGCGGTGAGGGCGGCGCCGGAGGAGCGCAGGCGCGGGTAGCCGTCGACCGTGGTGGCGCTGGTGACGGTCATCAGGTCGCTGCGACCTTCGTGGAGGATCAGGTCGAGCCGGAAGAACGGCTCGAGGCGGCCGCCGAAGCGGGACTTCGGCTTGCGGGCTCCCTTGGCGATCGCGCCGATCCTCCCTCGAGTCTTCGAGTAGAGGTGGAGGATCCGGTCCGCCTCCCCATAGCGGATGCTGCGCAGGACGATCGCCTCGGTCTTAACCGTAGTTCCGGCCACGATTTCATTTTGCCCGGCGCCTCGGACGTTTCCGCAGTTTCACCTGGCAGCTCGGGCAGAAGTAGGTCGAGCGGCCGCCGACGACGATGCGGACGATCGTGCCGTCGCAGCGCGGGCACTCCCTGCCCTCGCGGGTATGCACGAGGAACTCGTCCTGCATCGTCCCCTTCTCGCCGCGGGCGTCGCGGTAGTCGTCGATCGAGGAGCCGCCGGCGTCGATCCCGGCCTCCAGCGCCGCGACGACCGCGTCGCGCAGCGCCTCCAGGTGCTCCGGCTTCATCGAGCCGGCCGGAGAGAGCGGGTGCAGCTCGGCCCGGAAGAGCGCCTCGTCGGCGTAGATGTTGCCGACGCCGGCGATCTTCGACTGGTCGAGCAGGAAGGACTTCAGCGGCGCTTTTCGTCCCGCCGCCATCTCCCCCAGCGCTTGCGGCGTGAACTCCGGGGAGAAGGGCTCCACTCCCAGCTTCGCGAAGCGCGTCTCGAGCTGGTCGTCCGCGAGCAGGAACGCCTCGCCGAAGCGGCGCGGATCGGTGAACCAGAGCTCGCGCCCGTCGTCGAGCACGAAGCGGGCCCGCAGGTGGCGCTCCTCGGTCGAGCGCTCGCTCTCGTACAGCCGCCGGCCCTCCGAGGGGTCCAGCATCTCCTCTCCCTCGCGCAGGATCAGGTTGCCGGTCATCCGCAGGTGCATGACCAGCGTCCGGTCGCCGTCGAGGCCCATGAGGATGTACTTGCCGCGACGCCCGAGGTGCTCGATCGTGCCCCCGCCGACCGCCTCTCCCAGCTGCTGCGGCGGCACCGGTCGCGACCAGCGCTCGTCCAGCACCTCCAGCCGCTCGATCCGATGCCCCTCGACCTCCGGCTCCAGCTGCCGAACGACGGTCTCCACCTCCGGCAACTCAGGCATCGCCTGAGTTCTACTGCATCAGCCCTCGCTCGCTCGTGGGTGGGCGCTGAAGTAGACCTCCTTGAGGCGGTCGCCGGAGAGGTGGGTGTACATCTGCGTGGTCGAGATGTCGGCGTGGCCGAGCATCTCCTGGACGGCGCGCAAATCGCAGCCGCCGGCGAGCAGGTGGGTGGCAAAGCTGTGGCGCAGCGTGTGCGGGCTCATCTTGCCGGCAAGGCCGGCGTCGCGGGCGTGGCGCTGGACGATCTTGTAGAGGCCCTGGCGGGTCAACGGCCCGCCGCGGAAGTTGACGAAGAGCTTGGCCTCGTGGCGGTCGCCGACCAGCTTCGGTCGCCCGCCGCGCAGGTAGCCGTTGATCGCCGCGATCGCCTGGCGGCCGAGCGGCACCAGGCGCTCCTTCGAGCCCTTGCCGCGGGCGCGCAGGAAACCCTCGCGCAGGTCGACGTCGCCGAGCTCGAGGCCGATCGTCTCCGAAGCCCGCAGCCCGCACGCGTACATCACCTCCAGCAGCGCCCGGTCGCGCAGCGTCGTCGGCTCGCTCCCCTTGGGGGCGGCCAGCAGCTTCTGCACCTCCGAGTAGTTGAGGACGTGCGGCAGCTTCTTCGAGCGCCGCGGCGCGCTCAGCGACGCCGTCGGGTCGTCGCCGATCAGCTCGTCACGGCGCAGGTGCTTGTAGAAGGAGCGCAGGCAGGCGGCCTTGCGGTGGATCGTCGCCGCCGAGCAGGCGGGCCGCCCCTCTCCCGTCGCCAGCTCGGCGAGGAAGTCGCCGATGTCGGCGGCGCTCGCCTGCAGCGCGTCGCGATGGTGGGCCGAGAGGTATTCGCCGTACTGGAGCAGGTCGGTGCGGTAGGCGTTCAGCGTGTTGCGGGAGAGGCCGCGCTCTAGCTCCAGGTAGGAGAGGAAGTCGAGGACTAGGCTGTTGAAGCGCTTATCCGCGCCGGGCTTTGCCGCAGTGCCGGGTTCCTGCGGCTTGATCGCAACTGCCATGACGGGTGGGTCTCGGCTCCCGGGGGCGTTCCTTGGGGCGCATGGTACTTTGCGTTGTGGCGCGCGGGTCCGGTCACGGCAGGGTAG
>JALYWY010000212.1 GCA_030852475.1 Actinomycetota bacterium
CGGTGGAACCGTTCCAGGGCGCGGCCACCGGGGTCGGCGGCATCCTCCGCGACGTCTTCGCGATCGGGGCGCGGCCGATCGCGATCCTCGACAGCCTCCGCTTCGGCGAGCTCGACTCGGTCCGCTCCCGCCACCTGCTCGACGGCGCCGTGCGCGGGATCGGCCACTACGGCAACTCGATCGGGGTGGCCACGGTCGGCGGCGAGATCTACTTCGAGGAGCCCTACGAGCACAACTGCCTGGTCAACGCGATGTGCATCGGCTTCGCCAGGACCGCGGACATGGTCCGCGCCGCCGCCGCGGGCGCCGGCAACTCGGTCGTCCTGATGGGCGCCTCGACCGGCCGCGACGGGATCGGCGGCGCCTCGGTCCTGGCCTCGGCCGAGCTCGGCGAGGGGGACGACGAGAAGCGGCCGACGGTGCAGATCGGCGATCCCTTCGAGGAGTCGAAGGTGCTCGAGTGCTGCCTGGAGCTGCTCGCGAAGGGGCTGCTGGTCTCGCTGCAGGACCTCGGCGCCGCCGGGCTCACTTCCTCGGCCGGGGAGATGGCCTCGGCCGGCGGGGTCGGGATCGACATCGACGTCGCCAAGGTGCCGCTGCGCGAGGCCGACATGGAGCCCTTCGAGATCATGGTCTCCGAGTCCCAGGAGCGAATGCTGGCGGTGGTCGAGCCGGACCGGGTCGCCGAGGTTCAGGCGATCTGCGAGAAATGGCAGACCGGCTCGGCGGAGATCGGCAAGGTCACCGAGAGCGGCCTGATCCGGATCCTCCGCGACGGCGAGACCGTCGGCGAGATGCCGGTCGAGGCGCTGGTCGACGGCTGCCCGCTGTACGACCTCGAGCCGGCCGAGCCGGAGGGCTGGATCTACGGCAACCGGGCGACGCTGGCCGAAGGCGCCGCGCCCGAGGAGGAGCTGCTGGCGCTGCTCTCCTCGCCCAACATCGCCTCCAAGCGCTGGGCCTTCGAGCAGTACGACTCGCTGGTCGGCTCGCGGACCGTGCGCCGGCCCGAGCAGGCCGACGCCGCCGTCCTGCAGCTGCCCGAGGCCGGCAGCGCGATCGCGGTCTCGATCGACGGCAACGGCCGCCGCGTCGCCGCCGACCCCTACGCGGGGACGATCGAGGCCGTGCTCGAGTGCGCCCAGAACCTCGCCTGCGTCGGCGCCGAGCCGCTCGGCCTGACCAACTGCCTCAACTTCGGCAATCCCGAGAAGCCGACCGGCGCCTGGCAGCTCGACCGCGCCGTCATTGGCCTCGCCGACGCCTGCAACGCGCTCGGCGTGCCGGTGGTCGGCGGCAACGTCTCCCTCTACAACGAGGGTCCGGACGGGCCGATCTACCCGACGCCGGTGGTGTCGATGGTCGGCGAGGTACCCGACCCGGCCCAGGTCGCCGGCAGCGGCTTCGCCCGCGAGGGCGACGCGATCGGTCTCGTCGGCCCCTTCTCCCCCACCCTCGCCGCCTCGGAGCTGGCAAAGCAGCGCGGGCAGCTGAAGATGGGGCTGCCCGAGCCCGACATAGACGCCGTCGCCGCAGCCTGCTCGATCGTCCGCGAGGCGGTCCGCGCCGGCAAGCTCTCCTCGGCCCACGACGTCTCCGACGGCGGCCTCGCCTGCGCGATCGCCGAGTCCGCGATCGCCGGCGGCATCGGCTGCGAGGCCAACGTCGAACACCTGCGCGAGCGCGGCGCCCAGCCCGAGGAAGCCCTCTTCGGCGAGGGCACCGGCGGCTTCCTCGTCAGCGGCGACCGAGCCGCCCTCGAGGAGCTCGGCGCCGTCCTGATCGGCAGTGTCGGCGGCGAGAACATCTCGATCGGCGCCGGCGACCGCAGCCTCTCGGTCAGCCTCGCCGAAGCCGAGCGCGCCTGGCGCTCGCTCACGATCTGATCCCGCAACTTTCCAGATCAGGCCGGTTGAAGCTCAAGGCCTTTCGATTTGAAGGAGTGGAAATGAGCGCAAGGTGGAGATTGGGGTTGGCGGGAGCGCTGAGCGTCACGGCGCTGGTCTTTGCACCCGCGGCGCCAGCAGCGACTGAAGTGGGCAGCAACTGCGTGGCGGACCAGACTCAGTTCAACTCGACCGTGGTTCAGCTGTCGAACCGCACGGGGAGCGAGCTGCCGATCGCCGCTCCGATCGCCGGGGTCCTGACCCAGTGAGAAGGTCAACCTCGGCTCCCTCGGCCCGCTGCCGCTGCAGCTGAAGGTGCTCGAACCGGGCGGAAATCCCAACGACTTCCACGTCGTCGCCCAAAGCTCGGTGATCGCGGCTTCGGCCGGGCAGAACGTCGTCGAGAGTCGCCTGCCAGTGAAGCCGGGTCATCGCTTTGGCCTCTACTCGCAGGACGGCCAGACCCCCTACTGCCGCACCGCCTTCGCCCAGGACGTCCTTGGGTATGCCCTCGGCGATGCCCAGGTCACCTCGACCTACAGCTTCGCGATGGAAAGCCAGGCCCAGGTTCCGATCGCGGCGAGGATCGAGCCCGACGCCGACAACGACGGCTTCGGCGACGAGACCCAGGACAAATGCCCGCAGAGCCCCACGACTCAGGGCGCCTGCCCGGCACCCGTCACGCCCGTCGCGTTCTCGACCTTTACGCAGGTCAAAAAAGGGTCGGTGACGGTCGTCGTCACGCCTAGTGCGTCTTCGTCGGTCACGGTCAAAGGCGTCGTGAAGCTGGGCAAAGGCAGGAAAGCCACCCTCAACGGTGGCACCCAGATCCTCAGCCCGGGGCTTCAGGGCAGGTTCAAGCTCTTCTTCATCAAAAAGGTGAAGGACAAGCTCAAGGAGCTCAGTCGCAAACAGTCGCTGAAGTTGAACGTGACCGTCTCGGGTGCCAACGCCACCGGCGTGATGACGACGAAAGCGCTGAAACTGAAAATCAAGGGACAGGCGAAGCCCTGAACGAACCATCCTGGGCCTCACCGACAGCGAGCGCGTCTGGCGCTCGCTGTCGGCTCAGGCCGAGCGCGACGGCGCCTGAGCCGAGGGCGGCCAGCGCCGCGAAGAGGTAGGCGGCGTCGGAGACCCTGAGGGACTCCGCGAGGGAGACCGGGTCGCCGACGATGGCGACGAGGATCGCGGTGCCGAGGACGGCGCCAACCTGGCGGAAGGCGGCGTTGACGGCGCTGGCGGTGGCGAAGCGATCGACGGGGATGTCGCGGACGGCGGCGGAACCGAGGGCGGGAAAGGCGAGGCCGATGCCGATCCCGGTCAGGCTCGCCCCCGGCAGCCAGGTGCCGATGTAGTCGGGCTCGGCGCCGGCGGAGCGCAGGACGAGGGTCCCGGCGGCGAAGACGAGGGCCCCGGGGACGATCACGGCGCGGTGGCCGAAGCGATCGGCGAGGCGACCGGCGGGGCCGGAGACCACGGTCGTCAGGGCAGGGCCGGGCAGCGCCGCGAGGCCGGCACCGAGCACCGAGTAGCCCCAGACCGAGATCAGGAAGAGGACGTTGCCGAGGATCAGCGAGAAGAAGGCCGTGGCGAATAGCAGCGTGCCGAGGTTGCCGATCCCGAAGGAGCGGTGGGTGAAGAGCGCCGGCTCGACGATCGGTCGCGGATGGCGGAGGCTGCGGAAGACGACGGCGGCAAGCAGCGTCGCGGCGACCCCGAAGGCGGCGAGGGTGCCGGCGGCGGTCCAGCCCCAGTCGTTGCCCTCGACGATCCCCAGCGTCACCGCCGCCAGGGAGATCGCCAGCATCGCCGCCCCCGGCAGGTCGGGCAGGCGGCTGTCGGCGATCGGCTGCTCGGGGAGGTGAGCCCGTCCGAGCCAGAGGATCGCGAGGCCGAGGGGGAGGTTGACGAGGAAGACAAGGCGCCAGTCGGAGACTTCGACCAACGCTCCTCCCAGCGTCGGGCCGATCGCGGCGGCGGCCGCGGCCGCGGCGCCCCACAAGCCGACCCCGGCCGCCCGACGCTCGACCGGGAAGCTGTCGAGGACGATCGCCAGCGAGGTCGGCGCGATCAGCGCTCCCCCCACCCCCTGCAGGACGCGGGCGGCGATCAAGGTCTCCAGCGTCGGCGCAATCGCGCAGAGCAGGCTTGAGACCGTGAAGGAGGCGACGCCGGCGAGGAAGACGCGGCGGTGCCCGAAGCGGTCGGCCAGCCCCCCGGCGGGGACCAGCAGCGCCGCGAGGACGACGAAGTAGCCGTCGAGGACCCAGGAGAGCAGGCCCCGGCTCGCCTCCGGGAACGATGCGGAGATGTCCGGGAAGGCGATGTTGACGATCGTCGTGTCGAGGAAGACGAGGAAGGCGCCGGTGCAGGCGATCGTCACGGCCCTTCTATGACTGCGGTCATACATCGCGGCCGCGACTATACTATGTCCGTGGGCATAACGCGAATCGCCGATGCGAAAGCGATCGAACCGACGCGCCGCGACGGTCGCGACCGGTTGCTGAACGGCGCCCGCAAGCTGCTCGCCGAGAAGGGCTACGCGGGCATGGAGCTGCGCGACGTAGCCGAGCGCGGCAAGGCCCCCCGCGGCTCGATCTACCACCACTTCCCCGGCGGCAAGCGCCAGCTCGCGATCGAGGCGGCCGAACTCGAGGGCACCGAGATCCGCGCCGCGATCGAACGCTCGCTCGAGGAGCGCGGCCTCGCCGCCACCCTGACGATGTTCGGCGAGATGTTCCGCCGCCGGGTCAAGGACCAGCCGGAGCGGCTCGGCTGCCCGGTCGCCGCCGCTGCCCTCGCCCGCCCCGAGGACCCGGCGCTCGCCGCCGCGGCCACCGCCGCCTTCCAGAGCTGGGAAGCGCCGATCGCCACGGCGC
>JALYWY010000217.1 GCA_030852475.1 Actinomycetota bacterium
ACCTCGAGCTCGACCGCGGCGAAGGTCTCGGTGGTCGAGTCGGAGGCGACGTCCTTCACGTCCAGGTAGCCCTCGTACTGGCCGCGCACGTAGCGCTGCGGGTCGGCCGCCCGCATCGCCTTGAAGAACTCGAGCTTCTTGTCGCGGACGCTGTCGGGGTGGTTGCCCGCCGGCGGCTCCATCCCGACCAGGCCGAGCACCTGCAGGGCGTGGTTCTGGATCACGTCGCGCATCGTCCCGACGGCGTCGTAGAACCGACCCCGGTCCTCGACCCCGAAGTTCTCGGCGATCGTCATCTGCACGTGGGAGACGTGCTCGCGGTTCCAGACCGGCTCCAGCATCGAGTTGGCGAAGCGCAGGTAGGTGATGTCCATCACCGGCTCCTTGCCGAGGTAATGGTCGATCCGGAGGACCTGCTCCTCGCGCAGCACCGAGCAGAGTTCGGCGTTGAGCTTGCGGGCCGACTCGAGGTCGTGCCCGAACGGCTTCTCGATCACCACGTGGGCGTTCTCGGTCAGCCCCGCTCTGCCCAGCCCCTGGACGACGGTGGCAAACAGCGAAGGGGGGATCTCGAGGTAGAAGACGGGCCGCCGGGCCCCGCCGATCGCCGTCGCGACCCGCTCGAAGGTGGTGGGGTCGGCGTAGTCGCCCTGCACGTAGGAGAGCCGCCGAGCGAGCCGGCCGAAGACGTCCTCGTCGGGCTCGGCGACGGTGGCGCCGATCGCGTCGCGGGCGTGCTGGCGCAGCTGCTCGTCGTCCCACTCGTCGATCGCGACGCCGACGATCGGGCAGTCGAGCTTGCCGCGCTCCTCGAGCCGATAGAGGGCGCGGAAGGTCATCTTCTTCGCCAGGTCGCCGCTGATCCCGAAGATCGCCAGCACGTCGGCCGCATCGCTCATCGGCCGCAGGCTATCGTCCGCTTACCCCAGCCACCGCAGCGCTCACCCCGGAGGTCTCAATGGAACTCGGAATCGTCGGTCTCGGTCGCATGGGAGCGAACATGGCCCGGCGCCTGATGCGCGACGGCCACCAGATCGTCGCCTACGACGTCAACCCGGACGCCGTCTCCCAGCTGGCGGGCGAGGGCGCGGAGGGCGCCTCCTCCCTGGAGGAGATGGCCTCGAAGCTGAGCGCGCCGCGGTCGGTCTGGATCATGGTCCCGGCCGGGGAGATCACCGAGCAGACGGTCGACGCCGTGGCCGCCGTGCTCGACTCCGGCGACGCGATCGTCGACGGCGGCAACTCCTATTACCGCGACGACATCCGCCGCGCCGCCAAGGTGGGGGAGCAGGAGATCGACTACGTCGACTGCGGCACCAGCGGCGGCGTCTTCGGCCTCGAGCGCGGCTACTGCCTGATGATCGGCGGTCCCGATCGCGCGGTCGAGCGGCTCGACCCGATCTTCGCCAGCCTCGCGCCGGGGGTCGATGCGGCCGAGCGGACGCCGGGCCGCGACGGCGATCCCTCGCCGTCGGAGAACGGCTACCTCCACTGCGGCCCCAACGGCGCCGGCCACTTCGTGAAGATGGTCCACAACGGGATCGAGTACGGGATCATGGCCGCCTACGCCGAGGGGATGAACATCCTCAAGAACGCCAACGCCGGCAAGGTCAAGCGCGAGGCCGACGCCGAGACGGCGCCGCTCGACCATCCCGAGTACTACCAGTACGACCTCGACCTGCCGGAGGTCGCCGAGGTCTGGCGGCGCGGCAGCGTGATCGGCTCCTGGCTGCTCGACCTGACCGCGGCGGCGCTGCAGGAATCGCCCGGCCTCGACGAGTTCGCCGGCCGCGTCTCCGACTCCGGCGAGGGCCGCTGGACGGCGATCGCGGCGATCGACGAGGGGGTGCCGACCCCGGTTCTCACCACCGCCCTGCACGAGCGCTTCTACTCGCGCGGCCTCGGCGACTTCGGCGACAAGGTCCTTTCGGCGATGCGCAAGCAGTTCGGCGGCCACGACGAGAAGGCGAGCTGAGGGCGATGGCGATCGAGCTCGAGATCGCCGGCGACGAAAAGGCCGCCTCGCGCCGCGCCGCCGAGCTGATCGCGGCGGACGGCGGCGCGACAGTGGAGGAGCGCGGGGAGTTCGCCTTGGCGATGAGCGGCGGCCGCTCGCCCTGGGCGATGCTGGCGATCCTCGGCGAACTGGAGGAGATGCCCTGGGACCGGACCCGGCTCTTCCAGGTCGACGAGCGGGTCGCCGCGCCGGGGGATCCGGCCCGCAACCTCACCCACATGGTCCTCGGCCTCTCGATGGGCCACCAGTCGACCCTGCGGCCGATGCCGGTCACCCAGCGCGACCTCGACGGTGCCGCCCGCGAATACGAAGCCTCCCTGCCGGAGCGCTTCGACCTCGTCCACCTCGGCCTCGGCCCCGACGGTCACACCGCCTCCCTGGTCCCCGGCGACCCGGTCCTCGGCGTCACCGACCGCCGCGTCGCGATGACCGCCGAGCCCTACCAGGACCACCTCCGCATGACCCTCACCTACCCCGCCCTCGAAGAAGCCCGCCGCATCGTCTGGCTCGTCACCGGCCCCGACAAGCGCGAGCCCCTGTCAAAGCTGCTCGAGGGCGACGAATCGATCCCCGCGGGCCGGGTGCGGAACGAGGACATGATCGTCGTCGCTGACGAGGCCGCGGCTGGGTAAGCGTTAGCGAATCCGCTAACATATTTCCTATGTCAGCAGCTGCTTTGATCAACGACGTACTGCAGCGAAGCAATCTCAGCCAGGCGGAGCTCGCTCGCCGCGCTGGTCTGCCTCGTTCGGTCCTCAACGCCTACTTGCATGGCCATCGGGAGCCGGGAGCGGACACCTTTCTACGCATAGTTTCCGCCGCCGGAGGCAGGCTGGAGGTGGAGGAGCGGAAGCCCCCGGTCGACCCTGAGCGTGCTGGCAAGATCCTCAGCCAAGTGCTGGGACTTGCCGAGGCCCTTCCCTTCCGACCTCGAGCGGAGATCTCGCATCCGCCCTTGAGGGATCGGATCGCTGGCTCTGGCCCAGCGTGACCGAGCTCGTCGAAAAGCTCCTGGCGATTCACGCCGCCCTGAAGTCCCACTCTCTTCCCCACGCTTTCGGTGGCGCCATCGCCTTGGCCTATTGCGTCGAAGAGCCACGCGGGACGCGCGACCTCGACCTCAACGTCTTCGTCGACGCCGCCAACGCGGCTGAGGTTCTCGCGGCCCTCCCGGAGGGAGTGCTGGTTGGTGAGGACAACGTCGAGCGGGTGAAGCGAGACGGGCAGGCGCGACTGTTCTGGGAGGGGGTTCCGATCGACATCTTCCTCAACAACCTGCCTATTCATGAGGAGGTTGCAAACGGAGTGGTCTGGGTGCCGCTTGCGGGGGAGCAGATCCCCGTCCTCGATTGCGCGTCCTTGGTGGTCTTCAAGTCTCTGTTCGCGAGAGCCAGGGATTGGGGGGATATCGAGGAGGTGGCGCAGGCCACGCCGGAGGACGTGGACACGGCAGTCAAGGTGGTCGCGGCGTTGGTTGGAGAGGACGATCCTTCCTATCGGAAGCTCGCGGAGATATCCGCCTCAGATCTATCCTGATCTTCAGCCGGTCAAGCGCCTGACCCAAATATCTATTTCCTCCTGGTCGACTGGAGTGGCGGCGAGGAGCGCCTCGATGTCGTGCAAGTCCTTCGGCCGGCCCAGCATCTTCTTGCGGATGATCAGGTGCTCGGGAGCGACGAGCGGGATCGTGCCATCGCCGAGCGGAACCTCCCGGATCTGTTTCTCCATCTCCTCGTGCAGGGGGTCGGAGGAGAAGAAGAAGTGGACCGGGGTGCCTTCCCAGTCGAGCTTCAGCTCGCTTTGCTGCGCTCGGACGAAGACGTTGACGTCGATGTCGGTCGTCGGCCGCGCCGCGCCGTAGCAGGCGAGGGCGAAGGCGCCGCCGAAGGCGTGCGGGACCCCAGCCTCCGCCAGGCTGCGGTGGACCACCGCGACCTTTGCCGAAAGCGAATGCGTGGCTAGGACGCCGGGTCGAGCGCGACCACGTGGTTGCCGATGATCCGTCCCTCGGGATCCCACTCGCGCTTCACCTCGGCGAGGCGGGAGCAGACGTCGGGGGGGAGGATCGCGTCGGAGTCGCACGGGCGGTCGGCGAAGTTGTAGTAGCCGCCCACGGCCGCCCACGGCGCCATCGCCTCGTGCATGCGGTCGAGGCCGGCGCTGACGGCTTCGCCCATCTCGGGGCTCATCACCATCCCGACCCCGTACATCACCCAGTCGGCGTCGAGGTGGGAGAGGGCGCCGCCGTCGGGATCGGGCCGGCCGAGGGCGCCCCCCAGCTGGCGCAGCTCGGTCAGCAGCAGCGGCGTTCCGGAGTCGGGGCCGGCGACGCCGACGAAGGCGTCGATCGCCTCGTCGGGGAGCTCGCGCAGGACCCGGTGGTGACCGAGGCCGGGAACCGGTTGCTCGGGGTCCATGTGGATTTTGCAGAGGGCCGGGGAGGGGATCTGGCCGAAGGTGTCGAGGACGGGCTCGCCGATCTCGCGCAGCGGCGCGATCGTCGCTTCGCCGGCGGCCTGGTCGCCGATGCAGGCGGCGTCGATCGTCAGCAGCGCTTTGCCGCGCATGAACTCCGGCACGTCGGGGATGTCCGGGGGCCGCAGGAAGCGGACCACCGAGGTGACGTCCTCGGAGACCCCCGCAGCCCACTCGCGGTAGGCGCGGACCCCCTCGGCGCCGACCTCGGCGGGGAACAGCAGCGCCCCGCCGTAGACCTCGGCGACCGGCACCAGGTTCAGATGCAGCGCGGTGACGATCCCGTAGCCACCACCACCGCCTCGCAGCGCCCAAAAGAGGTCCGGCTCGTTCTCGGCGTCGACCGTCCGCGCCTCGCCGTCGGCCGTGACCAGCTCGACCGCCCGCAGGCGGTTGCAGGCGAAGCCGTAGCGGCGCCCGAACCAGCTGAGCCCGCCGCCGAGCGTGTAGCCGGTGACGCAGACGTCGGGAGAGGAGCCCGGCAGGGAGGCAAGCCCCTTCGCACCGGCCGCCTCGGCAAGCTCCAGCGACAGCACGCCCGCCTCCACCCGCGCCGTCCGCGCCTCGGCGTCGACCTCGACCCCGCGCAGCCGCTCGGTCTTGACCAGGATCGTGCCCTCCAGCGGGCGCAGGGAGAGGGCGCCGTGGCCGCTGCCCTGCGCGGTCACCCGCAGGTCGTTCTCGGCGGCGAAGCGGACCGTCGCGGCGGCGTCGGCGGCGCTCTCGACGAAGGCCACGGCCTCGGGGTGCTGGTCGGCGGCGAGGTTCCAGGCCATCCGCGCCTGGTCCCAGTCGGCATCGCTCGGCGTCGCCACGCGCCCGGCGATGGCCAGGCCGCTGAAGTCGGTCATCTGCGGGTCTCCTTTGGAGTCAGCTGAAAGTCGTGCGGTCCACGGCGCTGCCCCGGGCGACGTAGACCTCGCTCACCATATCCGGGGGGAACAGCCCGTGGGCGGCCACGCCGGGATCGGCCTCCAGCCGCGCCGCCAGCGCCGCCGGATCCTCGAGCCCGCCGCCGCGGTAGTCGGCGATGACGCCGCCGTCGGGGCTGCGCGGCGCGTCCCGCAGCTCGACGTCGGGGCCGAGCCGCTCCAGCGTCGAAGCGGCGCCGAAGCCGAACAGCTCCAGCGGCACCGGCCAGCTCAGCCTCTCGACCGGCTTGCTCGAGTCGCAGATGACGACGAACCGCTCGGCGGCCGCGGCGACGATCTTCTCCCGCAGGTGGGCGCCGCCACCGCCCTTGATCAGCCAGCCGTCGGGGGTGACCTCGTCGGTGCCGTCGATCGCGATGTCGAGGCGGGTCAGGCTGTCGAAGTCCTCGACCGGAATTCCCAGCTCCTGCGCCTGCTTTTCGGTCGCTACCGAGGTCGCCACGCAGCGGATCTCGGTCAGTCCCCGCTGGGCGATCGCCGGCAGCAGATAAGCGACCGTCGAGCCGGTGCCGAGGCCGATCGTCATCCCGCTCTCGACCAGCTCCGCCGCCGCCTCGGCGGCGAGGCGCTTCTCCGTGTCCGCCACGCGCACGAATGGCACGCTACATTGATCCGATGACTTCAAGCACCGCAACCGCAGAGACCCAGACTCAAGACATCCAGGACTACAAGGTCGCCGACATCGGCCTCGCCGAGTTCGGCCGTAAAGAGATCTCCCTCGCCGAGGTCG
>JALYWY010000237.1 GCA_030852475.1 Actinomycetota bacterium
GCGAAGATGGGCGTCGTCGGCCTGACCAAGACCCTGGCCAAGGAGTGGGGTCAGTTCAAGATCAACGTCAACGCCGTCGCCTTCGGCTTCGTCGAAACCCGCCTCACCCAGGCCAAGGAGCAGGGCGAAGAGATGACCACCCCGACCGGCGAGAAGGTCGAGCTCGGCATCCCCGAGCAGATGCGGGCGATGGCTTCGGCGATCATCCCGATGGGCCGCCCGGCGACCCCGGAGGAGGCCTCCGGCCCGGTCCTCTTCCTCTCCTCGCCGCTCGCCAACTACGTGCACGGCCAGGTGCTGAACGTGACCGGCGGCATGTTCGGGGGGATGTACACCTGAGCTCCGCGACGGAGAGCAGGCCGAAGGTCCTCTACCTCGAGGTGGCGGACCGGATCTGGCCTGCTCTCCAGCGCGTCGCCGGTCTCCACACCCGCGCCTACCGGGCGACGGGCGGGCGGATTGGGCGGCGCATCCCCGGCGTGCCGGGGAGCATGTGCCTGCTCGACCACGTCGGCGCCAAGAGCGGGATCAAGCGCACCGCGCCGCTCCTGTACGTCCGCGACGGCGAGAACGTGGTCCTGATCGCCTCGAAAGGCGGCTTCCCCAAACACCCGGCCTGGTTCCACAACCTGAAGGAGAACCCGGAGACGACCGTGCAGGTCGGCGGCGAGGTGCTCCCGGTCCGCGCCCGGGTCGCGACCCCCGAGGAGCGCGAGCGCCTCTGGCCGCTGGCCGAAGAGGCCTGGCCCGGCTACCGCACCTACCAGAAGCGCAGCCAGGGCCGCGAGATCCCAGTAGTGGTCCTCGAGCCCCGCTAGCGCGGGCGGCGCTCCTCGGCGACGGGGTCGCCGCTCTCCGTTGCGATCTGCTCTGGCGGCCACGGCCCCGCCCAGTTGTCGCGGGCGCCGTCGATCGTGATCGTCGTGCCGGAGTAGAAGTCGCCCGCCGGAGAAGCGAGGTAGGCGACGAGCCAGGCCATCTCCTCGGGCCGGCCGGCGCGCCCGATCGGGATCGAGCGCTCGAGGTTGTCGACGACGACCTGCGGATACTTGGTCAGCAGCGTCTCGGTCGCGAACTGGCCGGCGGCGAGGGCGACGGTCTTGATCCCGAACCGCGCCCACTCGACGGCGAGCGTCCGCATCATGTTCTCGACCGCGGCGCGGGCGGCACCGGAATGCACCATTCCCGGCATTCCGTTGTGGGGCGAGAGGGTGACGCTCAAGACCTTGCCGCCGCCCTGGGGGATGAACGCCTTCGTCGCCGCGGCGTGGGTCATCAGCCAAGTGCCGAGGACGTTGAGGTCGATCACCGTCTTGAACCCTTTCGGGGTGATCGCCTCGGCCGGGCTGAGGAACTGGCCGCCGGCGTTGTTGACGAGCACGTCGAGCCGCCCGTGGCGTTCGAGCAGGCCGTCGAAGAAGCGGTCGACCGGCTCCTCCTCGCGGATGTCGAGCGTCTCGTGCTCGAAGGATCCCGGCAGGCCCGCCGCGAGCTCAGCCGTCTCGACGAGAGGCTCCTCGCGCCGCCCGCAGGCGACGACGGTGGCGCCCAGCCGCGCCAGCTCCAGCGCCGTCTCCCGCCCCAGGCCGCTGCCGGCGCCGGAGACGACGCAGACCTGCCCCTCGAGAAGACCGTCGCGAAACACCTGCGAATGCGAGCTTTCAGCCATCAGCGGGCAAGCCTATAGGTGAGCAGAACTGCGTAAATACCCAGCCGATGAGCGTCTCCGTCGAACCGCATCCCCTGCACGAGCCGCTTGCCGGCGGCACCCGCGGCGCCACCGTCGTGGTCGAACCGCTGATCGCGGGCCACGTCGAATGGTCGCGGGACATGATGGTCAGCCCCGGCGGCCGGCTGCTGACGGCGAAGCTGCTGCGGTCGTTGCTGACCGCGAGGAACGCGGCTTCCGTCCCGGTGCCGGCCTTCCTGATCCGCCACCCGAGCGCCGGCGCGATCCTCGTCGACACCGGCCTCCACCCCTCGATCGCAACCGACGGGCGCGAGAACTTCGGCTCGCTCGGCATCCGCTTCGGCAAGCCGACCCTGGAGGCCGGCGAAGACGTCCCCTCGCAGCTGCGCAAGCGGGGCCTGGAGCCGGGCGAGATCCCGATCGTGGTGATGACCCATCTCCACCTCGACCACACCTCGGCGATCTCCGAGTTCCCCAACTCGACCTTCGTCGTCAGCGAGACCGAGTGGAGCTTCGCCGCCGGCGGTCCCAGCCCGCTGATGAACGGCTACCGGCGCGCCCACTTCGACTACGCCTTCGAGTACCGCACCGTCGACTTCGACCGCGACAACATCGATTCCTACGCCAGCTTCGGCCGCACCTTCGACCTCTTCGGCGACGGCTCGATCCACCTCGCCTTCACCCCTGGCCACAGCCCCGGCCACATGTCGATCGTCTGCCGCCTCGAAGAGCACGACTTCGTGATCGGCGGCGACGCGATGTACATGGCCGGCCAGCTCGACGGCTCGGTGCCCGGGCCGCCGCGGCCCCACGACGCCCACAACCTGCGCCGCTCGCTGCAGGAGCTGCGGCTCTTCCGCACCCAGTTCCCCGACGCGGTGATCACGCCGGGTCACGATCCGGACTTCTACGCCCGGATCGAGCAGCGCTACGAGTAGACAGGCCTTCGTACATCTCCCGCACGTGGCCGAAGATCTCGGTCGCGACCTCGAGCTGGCGCTCGCGGCCCGGCGCCGCCTCGACGGGAAAGGAGACCGGCTCGCCGAACTGAACCGTGACCTTGGGGAAGCGGAGCCGTTTCCACTGGCGGGCGCGCTCGGAGCCGTGGATCGCGACCGGCACGATCGGGACCCCGGATTCGAGGGCGATGCGGCCGATCCCCGGTTTCGGCTCGCCCAGCTTCTGCGAGCGCGAGCGGCCCCCCTCGGCGTAGACGAGCAGCATTTCTTCCTGCTCGAGCAGCTGGCGGACGGTCTCGAACGCCTCCTCGTCGCGGTGGCCGCGGCGGACCGGGAAGACGCCGCCGTGCTTGTAGACGTAGGTGAGGAAGGGCGGGCCGAACATCTGGGATTTCGCCATGAAGCGGACCTTCCGCCGCAGGTAGACGGCGACGAGAAAGTGGTCCATCTGGCTGAAGTGGTTGGGGGCGAGCACGAGCGGCCCCTGCTTGGGAACGTTCTTGATCCCGATCGCCCGCACCCGGTAGAGCAGGATCGTCGGCAGCGTGAGGACGACGCGCGCCAGCGCATAGGTCCAGCCGACGCCCTTGCGCGCCGCCTCGTGGAACTCGTCGAAGTACTCGGCCGGTCGCGGGTCCTTGTAGACCTGCGGCTTCATCTCGCCCATTCGCGAGAGCGCTCCAGTGCTCGTTTCCACTCGGCCAGCAGCTCCTGCCGCTGCGCCGCCTCCATCCGCGACTCGTAGCGGGCTGCCTCGCGCCACATCTCCCCCACCTGCTCGACGGTCCAGGTCCCGGTCGCGATACCCGCCAGGTAGGCGGCGCCGAGGGCGGTGGTCTCGGCGATCTCCGGCACCGAGACCGGCGCCCCGAGGACGTCGGCCTGGAACTGCATCAGCCAACGGTTGACGGTGGCGCCGCCATCGGCCTTCAGCACCTCCAGGCGCTCGCCGCTGGCGGCCTCCTGCGCCCGCACCGCGTCGACCGTCTGGTAGGCGATCGCCTCCAGCGCCGCCCGGGCCAGGTGGGCGCGGCCGCTGCCGCGGGTGAGGCCGACGATCGTGCCGCGCGCGTAGGGATCCCAGTAGGGAGAGCCGAGACC
>JALYWY010000270.1 GCA_030852475.1 Actinomycetota bacterium
GAAGGCGCCGTCACCGACCTTGATCTCCTTCGCGATCGAGACGTCGGGCTCGGCAACCGTCACGGTCGCTTTCGCGGGCGTCGAGCGGTCGTCGAAGTTGTTCGGGAAGGGGATGTTGAATTCTTCGAAGTTGAATTTGTTGGTGCGGTTGCTGTCGACCTCCGCAGTGTTGACGAGGGTCTGACCCGCCACCACTTCATCGCCCCACCACATGGTTTTACCCACGAATCCCACGTAGGTGAATTTGATTACCTGCGGCTGGCTCAGCGGCGGGATGTCGCCGAGGTCCCAGGTGACGTGAATGGTCCCGTCACCCGGCCAGACCGTCGAGTAGCGCTGGATCGGGTTGGCCAGCGGGCAGCCGCTGACGCATTCCTCGGAGACGAGGTGATCGAACTGCATGCCGTCGGGCAGGACGTCGAACACGGTCGTGTCGAAGAGCTCGACGTTGGCGGGGATCGTCACCGTCAGCTCGTAGGTGACGGATTCGCCGATCGTCGCTTCTTCCGGCGTCACTTTCTTGGCGATCGAGGCGCCGCCGATGCGAACCGTGGCTTCGGAGGTGGCTTTGTAGCCGGTGCCGCTGGTGCGGCGGCCGGTGTGCCCTGCGTCGAGGCTGGCGGTCGTCGCTTCGGCTTTGTTGGTCAGCGAGGCGCCGGCGATCGCCGGTTTGTCGACTTCGGCGCGGTAGGTGATCGCGGCGCTGGCGCCCGGCGCCAGGGTCGCCACCGTTTTGCTGATCGTCCGCGTGTCGACGTCCCAGATCGCGCCGCCGCTGCCGGGAACTTCGGCTCCGTCGGCGAGCGGGACGTTGCCCGGCGCCGGTCCGACCGGGGTCAGCCCGGCGGGGACTTTGTCGACGATTTTCAGCTCGTGCGCGGTGGAGACGCGGGTGGCGTTCGAGTTGCTGGTCGTGACCGTGTAGGTGACGACGTCGCCCGGGTCGACCCGGCTGGGGTTGGCGTCATCGGTCTTGGTCTGCGAGATCAGCGGCTCGACGATCGTGGTCGAGGTCGTGTTCGATTTCGCGTCTTTGGCGCCGCCGTCTTCCCAGGCGAGCGTCGCCTGGTCGGTCAGGTTCCCCGCGGTGCGGTTGTTGGCCGCGACGTTCGTGACCAGCGCTTTGAATTTCAAGACCACCACGTCATTGCCGGAGCCGGCCGCGTTTGAGTAGTCGGCCGGGAAGACGACCCGGGGAGTCGTGCCGGTGGCGTCGAGCGTGAATTCGGCCGGCAGTTCGCCGCCGTTCAGCGTCGCGGTAGCCGAGCCAGAGACGTAGGTCTGGCGTTCGTTGCTGTTGAAGACGTCGGTCAGTTGCGCGACGCCGCCGAGGGTGGTGCCCTCGGGGATCGTGGCGGTGATCGTGTATTCGATCTCCTCGCCGATCGTCGCCTGAGTCAGTTCGTTGTTGCCCCCCTCCGTGACGGTCGTTTTCTGCGCCTTCGTGACCGTCGCGCCGGCGGTGAAGACGTCGCTCGGGTCTTTCGCTTCCGGCGCGTTCGCTTCCGGGTCTTTGCTCGGGTCGATGTTTCCGCTCGGCGTGTAGTCGTAGAAGCCGCCGATGTTGGTTTCGCCCTGGAGCTGGCGGACGCCGGCCGTGTTCGTCAGCGTCCGGCCCGGGCCGATGTCGGTCGGCACGGTCGCCGTGTAGGTCAGTTTCTGCGTGCCTTCCGCGGCGACTTTCGGGATCGTCCAAACGATCCGGTCGTTGGGGCTGGCGTCGACGCAGGTGCCGCCGTCGTTCGGGGTGATCGTCGCGCAGTCGTACTCGGGCGGCAACTGGTCCCAGACTTCGACGTTGACGGCGTCCTGGCCGCCTTTGTTGGAGACGTCGACGCGGTAGGTGACTTCGTCGCCCGCCTCGACCTGTTTGTGGTCGACGTTTTCGCCGTTCGGACCGTCGACGGTGACGCCGCCGCGGACAATTTTTTCCACGCCCTTGAGGAGGCCGACTTCCGGCGTGTCGAGGACGTACTGGGCTTCGTCGCGCTGCGGGAACGATTCGTCTTCGGTGTTCTCGGAGGCGAACTTGAAGAGGTTGCCGGTGAGATCGCCGCTGACGGGAGCGCCGAGCGGTTTGACGATCGTGGAGATGTAGCGTTCGAAGACCTCGCCGCCGGCCGGAACGGTGGAGCCGGTGATCGTCCAGGTCAGCAGCCCTTCGCCGGCGTTCGTCTCGTTGATTTCGCTTTCGACGTTGTCGTTCGGGCCGTCCTGATCGCTTCCGAGCTCGTATTCGGTGCTTTCCGGCAGGAAGTCGGCGAGGGCCTCGGCCGAGGTGTCGAGGGTGCCGGGGAAGTCGACGCGGACGAGCCAGCAGACGCGGTCACCCGGGTGGTAGGTGGGCACGGTCTTGGTGTATTCGGCGGCCTGGCAGTTGCTGCCGGATTTGGCGATTTCCTTCTTGATCACCGGTTCTGCGGCCACCTGTTCGGCATGGCTGGCGTCGATGATCGTCGGACCGTCGTTGCCGTAGATCTTCGGACCGGGGGTGGAGCAGTCGGGGGACCCCGGCGCCGTGCAGCGGGCGAACCCGGAGCCTTCGGTGGTGACGGTGTTGTCGATCCGGTCGTGCGAGAGGATCGCCGTGGTCGGGTCTTCTTCCTCCTGGTAGTGCGTCCGGGTCCTGGTCGGGAAGGTGATCTCGAATTTGTCGCTGATCCCGGTGTGACCGAGTTTTTCGAGCGACGTTTTGTCCCAGGTCAGGGTCCAGGAGCCGTCCGCGTTTTCGTTCGCCGAGGCATAGGGGGCAGACGGTTCGTACGGGGCGGTCGTTTCCGGGTTGATGACCGGGTCGCATTCGGCGTCAGGGGCGTCGTTGCCGCTGGTGTAGTTGACCGGTCCCAGCGGGCAGAGGCCGTCGGGGAGCGTGTCGGTGACGACCGCGTCGTCGACGAACTTGTACTCGGAGGTTTCGAAGACGAGGGTCCATTTCGTGATCTGTTTCTGCGCCAGGGTGCCGCTGTCGGCGCCCTTGCGGACCACCCAGTCCTCGGCGGTGCGGTCGAGAATCTCCGAATCGGTAGCCGCGCTGGGCGTTTTGCCCTGGTAGGTGCCACTTGCGGTGGCGTAGGTGCGCAGCAGCGTCTCGTCAACCACCTCGCTGCCGCTGTTGTTGTCGAGGTTGACGGCCTGGTTGCCGGAGGCGGCGCTCGGGCGGGAGCCGGTGAAGGTGTCCGTGTTGGCGCGCAGCGGCACGGCGGCGCGGTAGGTGAAGGTTTTGACCTGTTTGTCTTCCAGTTCGCCGACCGGGAAGACGACGTGCGTGTAGACGGCTTCCGGCATCGGTCCGGTGGGCCCGTCGGGGTCGACGAGTTCCGTTTCCACCGATTCCGGTGACACGCAACCGGCCAGCGGTTCGACCGTGATCGGTCCCGACCCCGGCCACTCTTCGGCGCTGCCGGGGTTGGTCGGCGCTTCCGTCGTGTTGTCGCCGCCGCCGCCGCAGCCGAGGAACTCGAGGCCGGCCGGGATGTAGACATCGAGTTTGGTCGCGGTGGTCGGGTTGACGCCGTTGTTGGTGACTTTCACCGTGTAGACGGTCTGGTGTTCGTGGACGCCGCGGAGGATCTCCCCCTCGGGCGAGGGCTCTTCGATCCCGACCTCGAGCGCCTTCAGCGACTGCGTACCGGTGATCTCCGGCGTGAAGCCGGTGTAGCTCGTTGCTTCGTTTTGGGCGATCCCTTCGTCGTTGAACTTGGGGATGTAGCGGGCGTCTTCGTTGACGAAAGCCTGAACGACCACCGGGAAGGAATCGCCTGCGTCATAAATCAGGTCCGAGTATTCGAGGTTGAAGTCGAGCTCCTCGGTGGAGCCGGGGGAGAGGTCGGAGACGTTCTCGAAGATCAGGGTCCGTTCGCCCGGGTTCGGAGCGTCGGCGAGCTGTTTCGGCGCGACCGACCCGCCCCCGGCGTAGGTCACCCCTTCGGGCAGGACCACGCGGAAGCTGAGGTTGTAGCCGTAGGGCTGGCCGTTCGGGTTGTGGGCGGTGACCTGGACGTGGACGGGGTCGCCGTACAGGGTCGAGGACGAGCTGACGGTCGCCGAGATATTGGGGGTTCCATCCGCCTGCGCGCTGTGCGCGAGCGTCAGCATCAACGCCAGCGCCAGGCTCCCCAGGATCAAGAAACGCCGAATTACTTCACTGCCTGCCCCTGCCCGCTGGTTGTCCATGATCCTCCGAAAGCTCTTTGACTGGTTGCTGGGCAGGCTTCGAGCCTGGCCCGCACCAACCATCGGAGGACCTTTGGGAACGCCTTAGGACTGCGATTGAAAAAAGATTCCCTCTCAGACGTTCGTCTAGGGAGGTTTAAAGAAAAGCAGGGTCAGCGGCAGGCTCTGACGGTGCCTTTGATGACCCGCTTGAGCTTCTTTTCCTTGTTGCCCCTGGTGAGGATCATCGTCACCCGCGCTTTGACCACGTGGACGGAGCCGGGGGCCATCGGGCCGGGGTCGACCAGGTAGCGGAAGGGTTTTTTCTTCTTCACCTTTAGTTTTTTGCCGTCGTAGATGAAGACGATCTTGGTGAAGCGGATCGTGCCGCCGAGCTTTTTCGAGAGCTGTTTGCGCTTCCGTTTGCCGACGCCGACGAAGAACCGCTGCTGCGACTGCAGGCAGCTCTTCGGCAGCCGCAGAACGATCAGGAAGGGACCGACTTTTTTCACGACCTCTTTGGTTTTGCCTTTGTAGACGGGCGGCACTTTCACCGGCGGAGGCGGCGGCGGGGGGCCGACGATCGGGGTGAGGTCGGCGAGCCGCAGCCCGTTGTTGTCGGAGAAGAGGAGCCAGCCGACGCCGGCGTCGTTGGTGGCCAGCTGGGCGTTGGGCCCGATCGAGTAGGCGCTGCCGAGGTTGGCGATGTGGCTTTCGGTGAAGGTGGTGCCGCCGTCGGCGGAGCTGAAGAGGCGCATCACGCGGGCGCCGTCGCTTCGTTTTCCGGGCCAGGCGACGGCGAGCCGGTTGCCGCTCGGCGACTGGGCGATCGCGCCGCCGGTGAAGAGGCCGGCGGAAGGGTCGACCGCGAGCGTCCGCGGCGGGCCGAAGGAAGTGCCTTCGTAGCGGCGGAGGTTGATCGCGTCGGGGTACTGACCGCCGCTGTAGTCCTGGGAGACCATGAAGAGCCCGGCGGGACCGCCGGCGAGGCTCGGTTCGTAGCCCTTGGTCACCTCGATCGGGCCTTCCCAGTTCACCTGGTCGGTGAGCGAGCCCGCGCCTTTGTAGCGGTAGAAGAGCAGTGGGTACGGGGGGTCGGAGATGTTCCAGTAGGCGATCACCGGGTTGGAGCCGTCGAGGCCCATGCTGGCGCCGGCGACGCCGCCGTCGCCCGGGTTCGAGAAGCTGAACTCGCCGCCGCCGAGGCCGCCGACTTCGGCGGTGCTGAAACCGAGACCCGAGTTGTAGGCGCTGATCAGGAAGTCCGAGCCCCGCAGGAAGACGTCGGTGGGGTCGGTCTTGCTCGAGTAGAAGGCGTTTTCGGTGCCGCCGTCGAAGCTGGCGCCGCCGTTGGTCGACGTCCAGTAGAAGACGTCGTTGTTGGCGTAGCGGGGAGCGACGACGTAGACGGTGTTGCCGGGGCCGAGCACGGGAATCGCCGCCGAGGCGCTGTCCGAGATGCTCGTCGCGCCGGGGATCGAGAGCGTGGTCGGCGAGCAGGCTCCCCCTGGCGCGATTTTGCAGAACTTGACCGGCTCGACGCCGGTGCCGACGCCCTCGCTGACCCAGGCGACGTAGGCGTTGCCGGCCGCGTCCTCGGCCAGGTGGCCGTTCGAGACTGCGTCGGCGTCGAGGGTGTAGAGGTCGTTCGCGGTTGCGGTGCCCGGGAGCAGGGCAAAGGCGGCGATCGCCGCCGCGGTGAGGATGGTGCGCCAAGTCTTCATGGCGCCAGCCTAATGGCTATCGGCGCGCCGTCCAGTGACTTTCTTGGTCAGAAAGGCAGCTTCTGGCGCGCCGTCTTGCCGGTCGAGTGGCTCTTGCCGGCGGCGCGCTGGGATTTGCCGAACGATTTGCTGAGCAGGCGCCCGATCGGCCCGGGGGCCTTGCTGCCGGCGCGCTGGCCCATGCCGAAGCCCTTGTCGGTGCCGCGTTTGGCGTGGTCGGAGAGCCTCGGCACGAGGAACCCGAGGATCAACAGCAGGACGCAGATCCCGACTACAACTCCGATGACCATCTGGCTCTCCCTCTTTGGGACCTAGAGCTTCTGCTCGAGGTCGTCTGCTTTATCGCCGTGGTGCCGCGCCAGCTCGCGCTCGCGCTCGGCGCGCTCGGCTGCCTCCCGGGCCTGCTGCTCGTGGTCCTGAGCTTTGCTCGCGTGGACCTCGGCCTCGTTGCGGTGGCCTCCGGCCTGTTCGCTCAGTCGTTCGCGCCGCAGTTCCCGCTTTGCCTTGGAGCGGCGCATAGCCACCATGGCGAGAGCCAGAAGGATGAGGGCGACGACGACGATGGCGATGATCAGTCCCGTTGACATGCCTCTTCACTACCCCCTTTCCCATTGGTAAACCACCTCGATCCGGCCGGCCGGATCGCAGTCGGATACCCCGACCTCCGGGTTTGCTTCACTTCTCTCACCAGAGAAAGGAGGTGGTCCTAACTTGATTCACATGCTTGATGGGACTCTGGAGGTGCAGGGCCGCTAGGCGCCGCACTGGTTAGGGCGCCCGGCGGAATCCACCCCGGGCACCGGCGATACGTAGGGAGCCGGGTCTTGTCCCGCTCGGTCGTAGTTCCCGCGTTCGTTCCTTTGCACCAGGCCGGGCCGTCCTCTGGGCGGCCCGGCGCTTTTCAGCCGCCGTTCGCGTCCAGGCCGTCTTTGGCCTCGGAGAGAAAATGGGAGGCGATCCGCCAGCGGCGCTGCAGGATCGGTTCGATCGTCGCCGTGTCGCAGCCCAGTTCGGAGACGCATTTTCCCCAGTCGTTGGCGCCTTCGATGTAGCGGTTGAAGGCCTTCTCACCGGGAGTGGCGACCAGGGTCAGGCAGCCGACCTGCAGCTTCTCGACCGGGATCTCGCCATAAGTGGAGCGGATTCCCCGCACCTCGGCGACGTACTGGTCGTAGGTGACGCCGACCGCGAGCCGCCGTCGCAGCCCGTCCATCGAGCCGACGAAGCTGCCGAGCTGGCTCTGGCAGAGGTCCCCGGCGGGGGGGCGTCTGTCCTGGGAGGGTCGCTTCTTCGTCGTCGTGGCAGGCGTCGGACTGGAGATCGTCGTCTGCTCGGACGGTTCCGAGTCCTCGCCACCGCAGCCGAGGAGGAGCATGGCGACGACGAGACCGGTAACCGAGAGCCGGGCGGACACCCGCGGCAGTCTATGTCGTGTAGAAACACTTCCCGTGCGGCGACTGGCGCTCCTGCTCACGCTCTTCGGCCTCTTCATGGCGCCCGCGGCAAAGGCCCAATCCGCTCCGCACGTGCTGGTGGTGGGGGACAGCCTCGAGGAGCTCACTTCCCCCTACCTGAGCCGCTACCTGCCCGGGGTGAGGCTGACGATCAACGCCGTCGGCGGCTACAACAGCTACCAGATCTTCGACCTCTTCCAGGAAAGCTACGACCCCTCCGTCGACGTCGTCGTCTTCGACGCCGGCACCAACGACAACCCGTCCTATCCGGAGATCCTCGCCGGCAACCTCGAGAAGGTGGCCGAAATCGTCGGCGACCGCTGCATGGTCGTGCCGACGATCCACGGGCTGCACCCGGGCGGGGTCGACGACAGCGGCAAGAACCGGGTCGTGGCCGAATTCGCCGCCTCGCGGCCGGGGACGCAGGTGCCCGACTGGCAGCGCGCGGTGTTCACCCACCCGGAGCTGATGCAGGCCGACAACCTGCACCCGATCGAAGAGGGCGCCGACTACCGCGCCCAGCTGATCGCCCAGGGGGTCGAAGGTTGCCTCGCGTACGGACAGGCGCGGGCCAGCGCGCCGCCGGAAGCCCGCACCGACGTCGAGCCGATCGCCACGGTGGGTCGGCTGCAGGCGCGGCAGGAGGCGGCGATGGGCGAGATCAGCATGAACGTGCTGCGCCAGGCGGCGGTCTCCCTCGTCGCCGGCGCTGTCGTCGTCAGCCGGTGAGAGCCGGCGGCGCGAAGTGTCAACCTGTAGGTATGGAGCTGCCCCATGAGTGAGGTGGTGATGCCCCGCCTCTCCGACTCGATGGAGGAGGGAACGATCCTCTCCTGGCTGAAGCAGGTGGGGGACGAGGTCGCGGTCGGGGACGAGCTGGTCGAAATCGAGACCGACAAGGCGAACATGGCCTACGAATCCGACACGGCGGGTGTGCTTCAGGAGATCTTGGCCCAGGAGGGGGAGACGTTGCCGATCGGCAGTCCTATCGCGCGGATTGGTGAGGGGGATTCGGATGAGGGACCAGGCGCTCGGCCCGCGGGTCCTGTCGACGCAGGGGACCCACCCCCACCTGCAGAGCAGGAGGGGGTCCCCCCTACGACGCCACCCACGGGAGAGGCGGAGGAGGCTGACGCCGAAGCTCCAGCCGCCCCGGTGGAGCCCGAGCCGCAGGCTCAGGACGGGGAGCGGGTCAAAGCGTCGCCGCTGGCTCGGCGTCTGGCTAAAGACAAAGGTCTGGATCTCTCAGATCTCCACGGCTCCGGACCCGGTGGACGCATCGTGAAATCGGACGTCGAGCACGCGGCTCCTCCAGCGGGTGGCGCCGGAGGAGGTGCCGAGCACCCAGCGCAGGCGCCTCCGCAGGTGGCAGGACCCGCTGGCCAACAACCTTCGTCTGGCACCGCCAAGGGCGAGGTCGAGGTTCGCGAGCCGAACAAGCTGCAGCAGACGATCGCCCGGCGGATGGCGGAGTCGAAGGCGACGGCGCCGCACTTCTACCTCTCGATCGAGATCGACATGGGGAAGGCGGTCGAGGCGCGGGCGACGATCAAGGGTGCGACCAGGGAGGGCGAGGTCGTGCCCTCCTTCAACGACATGGTCGTGAAGGCGTGCGCGATCGCGCTGCGGGAGTTCCCGAAAGCCAACGGCGCCTACCGCGACGGCAAGTTCGAGCTCTACTCGCGGGTCAACGTCGGCGTCGCGGTCGCCGCTGAGGAAGCGCTGGTGGTGCCGACGATCTTCGACGCCGACCGGAAGGGCCTGCGGCAGATCGCCGCCGACACCCGAGCCGTCGCCGCCAAAGTCCGCGACGGCTCGGTAACGCCGCCGGAGCTTTCGGGCGGCACCTTCACCGTCTCCAACCTCGGGATGTACGGGATCGACGTCTTCGACGCGGTGATCAACATGGGCCAGGCGGCGATCCTCGCCGTCGGCGCGATCCGCGAAGCCCCGGTCGTCCGGGATGGCGAGATCGTCCCCGGCCGGCTGATGAAGGCGACGCTCTCCTGCGACCACCGCATCCTCTACGGCGCCGAGGGCGCCGAATTCCTCGCCCGGGTCAGGCAGCTGCTCGAGGAGCCCGTCTCCCTCGCCCTCTAGATTCTCGCCCGTGATCGCGGTCGAAGGCGAAAGCAACGAGAGCCTCGTCCTCGACGGGGAGTGGCTGGAAAAGCAGCGGATGGGTCAGCCGAAGGCGCGCATCCCCGCCTCCTCCTTCCGCAGCGCCGAATGGAAGGAGTTCAGCAAGCGCAAGAAGCTCTTCGGGGGCGAGAAGGTGCAGATGGTCCAGCTCGTCCTCACCTTCGAGAAGCCACCCTTCGTCGGCTTCATCACCGAGGCCGAGAAGCGGCCGCAGCTGGAAGAGATCGTCGCCGGTCTCGAAGCGGCCGCCGCTTAGCCGGCGCCGATCCTCACTCCGCCTGTCCGCCGCCCAGCTCCGGCGGCAGCGCTTTCGGCCCGTCCGGATACATGTGCCGCAGCTGCTCCTCGCTCATCTCCAGGGTGCTGGTGATGTTTTCCCGGGGAGCGCCGACGACCAGCCAGAGCTGGTCGGCGTCGGTGTCGTTGAAGAGCTGGCGGTCGGTGTCCGCATCGACGAGCAGCGCGTCCAGCGGCGCCAGGGTCAGCACCTCGTCCCCGATCCGCACCCGCCCCTCGCCCTCGAGCAGCACGTAGAGCTCCTCCTGCGTGAAGTGCCGGTGCTTGGTCGAGGCTTTCCCCGGCTCGATCCGCCACATCCGCGCCCCCAGCTGCGAAGCCTCGAGCTGCCCACCGAGGTCCGTGTTAGGCGTCTGCATCTGGTTCGACCGCCGCCAGAAGGCATCGGCGGAGGGAAGGACGCGGTACCCCACTGTCAGATCTCGATCCAGGTGCCGGTGGGGCCGAGGTTGCGGACCGGCGTCGAACCGATCTCGCTCTCGCAACCCCAGGACTCGTGGATGTGGCCGCAGACGGCGAGGCGGGGGCGCTTCTCTTCGATCGCGCGCAGGAGGGCGGGGCTGCCGAAGTTGCCGCCGTCTCCGGCGGAGTCGCAGTGGTCCCTGGGCGGGGAGTGGAGGACGAGGACGACGCCCTCGGGGCAGTCGGCGAGCATCTCGGTCGCCGCTTCGTCGTCGAGGTCGAAGCTCCAACCCCACGGGGTCACCGGGATGCCGGCGCCGAGGCCGAAGAACTCGGTGCCCTCGATCGTCATTCCCTCGCCGTGGAGGACGGTGGCGGCACTCCAGCTCGCGGTGGCCGACCGCAACGCATCGACGGTCTCGTTGTTTCCAGGAACGAGGACGGTCGGCGCCTCGATCCCTGCGAGGGCGTCGATCGTTTCCTCCAACCCCTCGTGCATCGAGGCGAAGTCGCCGGCGCCGACCACGACGTCGGCTTCGGCCGACATCTCCACCAGCTTCGCCCCCTGCTCGAGGTCGCGGTGCAGGTCGCTGAAGGCGAGGATCTTCACTCTTCGAAACCTAGCTGCTCGGCGCCGGGCTCGGGCGCCAGAAGCGGCGTAGCCGGTGACGGGGCGCCGGTTCCTCCTCCTCGCGCACCTGCAGGTCGAAGTAGAGGAGCGTCTGGCCGACCGCGACGAAGGGAATGAAGAGCGCGAAGACGACCGAGCCGATGACGTTGATCCAGAAGAGCGGGAAGTCGGCGAAGATCAGCGCGAAGCCGAGCGCCGGGCCGGCGGCGATGCTGAGCAGCCACAGCACCCCGGCGACGCGGACGGTGTGCCACCAGCGCCCGCGGACCAGCTCGGAGCTGCCGCGGAAGGACTCGCGGATCGACTTGTCGGTGAACAGCACTTCCTGCTGGACGAAGAGCCAGCTGACGTATTTCCAGACGGCGAAGGGGAGGCCGATCACCGAGATCGCGAGCAGGAACACGCCCAGCATCGCCAGCAACTGGGCGGCGACCACCCGCCGGAACCGGGCCAGCATCCCCCGCACCGAGTCGCCCACGCCGGCCCGCCGGCCACGGACGAGTTCGCGGACGAAGATGATCACGATCGCGGCGACGAGCGCCTGGGCGACTGGACGGCCGACCGATTCGAGCAGGTCGGCGATCGCCAATCCGACGCCGGCGTGGCCCGCCGCCTCGTCGACCGCGCGGCCCTTCGAGAGCGCTTCCGCCAGCAGGTTGACGCCGCCGACGATCGGGAAGGCGATCAGCCCGGCCGGCACCAGCACGGTCCAGTGGCGCTGGTAGAGGCGGCGCGCCGTCCGCAGCAACTGTCCGAAGGCGCGTCGCGCCCGCAGCTCGCTGAGGTCGACCGGGCCCCAGCGGGTCGCCACCACGAACAGGACCAGCAGCAGGGCGATCGCGACGAGGATCGCGATCGCCGTCGGGCGCGACTTGGTCATCAGATGGGTGAAGTCGGTGGCCGTGGTGACGGCGCCGCAGAAGGCTCCCATGACCGAGCCGCCGACCACCGAGCCGCCGGGGAAGCGGGGGCTGGTCGAGCGCTGCTTCGCCATCCAGGCGAACGGTTCGCGCCAGACCGTCTTCGTCACCGGCCCGGTCGGCCCGTTGTTGAACCCCTTTTCCCGTTCGCCCCAGCGGCCGCGGTAACTGAGCCATTGGAAGGGTCCCTTTTCCGGCGCGGTGTCCGGCAGCAGCACCGGCCGCAGGCGCAGTTCGCGCAGCGGTTCGGAGGTGACGTCGCAGCCGACCCCGGAGCCGTTCTGCCCGTTCTCGACGTAGACGGCGGAGTCGTAGAAGGTCGCGTGCGAGCCGGCGGCGGGGTAGACGATCGGGTGCGTGCCTTCCTTCTGGACCTTGCCGTCTTCCCAGCTCGCGCGCTCGCCGCCGGCGTGCTGGAAGAGGATGATCTCGGAGGGTTCTTCTTCCAGCGCCTCCGCCGCCGTTTCCGCTTCGAAGCTGAGCTGCATCCCCTCCCAGTCGGCCTCGTGGAGATCGTTGAACTGGTTGAAGTACCAGAAGAACCAGTACTGGAGGACGAACCCGGGGTGGTTCGGTTCGCGGGCGATATGGGCGTAGGTGATCGCCGGCGCCTTGCCTTCCTCCAGCAGCTTCTTGAAGGCTCGGGCGTAGACGCAGGTGTCGCCGAGGACCTTCCCTTCGTAGTCGAGGTACCAGCCGTCGCGCTTGCCGGCGATGTCCGCCGCCGTCGGCGCCTTCTTGACGTCCTCGAGCCTGCCGTCCGGAAGTTCGTGGGTGAGGGTGACGGTCGGGTTGCCGAGGACGGCCTCGACGCTGGTCGGCTGGTACTGCTCCTCCTTGGTGTCGCAGGGCGGGTGGAGCTGCTCCCGCAGCATCGTGATCGGCACGTGCTTCTCTGCCAGCCGCTGGGCGGCGCTGTCCGCAGCCGCTGCCGGCGACGGCGCGGTCGCCAGCAGCGCGGTGGTCAGGAGGGCGAGGCGGAAGATCCTCACCCGGCGAACGTAACGCCTCAGGCGGGCCCGGCGGAAGTGGGCTCGCCGAAGTCGTCGACCTCGGTCTCGACTTTGCCGCCGGGCATCCGCAGCAGGGCGAGGACGAAGGCAAGCGCCATTACTCCGGCCATCCCGTAGAAGACGGTGCGCGAGGCCATCGCGAAGTCCTGGGGGATGCTGTCGACGACTTTCTGGATCGAGGCCGGGAGTTTTTCCGGCGCGTCGCCGGCGCCGGTGCCCTGGCTGATCGCGTCGGCGATTTCGCTGCCGACCTCCTTGGGGACGCCGTTGGAGTCGGCGGTCGCTTCGAGGTTGGAGCGGTTCTCGAGGATCAGGATCTAGCCCAGCACGGGGAGCCCGAGGCTGGAGCCGAAGTTCCGCACCGTCTGCGTGATCCCCGTCGCCTCGCCGTAGCGCTCGCGCGGGACCCGGTTGAGCGCGTCGGTGTTGGCGGGGCTGAGGACGAGCCCGACCCCCGCTCCGGCGATGACGATGTAGTACCACTGGTCTGAGACCGAGAGCTCGGTCAGCGAGTTGCCCCAGAGGTAGAAGCCGACCGCGGCGATCGCGCACCCCGGGACGACGGCGTTGCGCGCCCCCGCCTTGTCGAGGATCTTGCCGCCCCACTGCGAGGCGGTGGCGAAGCCGGCGAAGAAGATCAGCAGGTAGAGCCCGGTTTCCGAGGCGCTTTCGCCGAGCGAGATCTGCGCGTACATGCTGGCGAAGAAGAAGAGCGGGACGAAGGGGATCATCAGCAGGAAGAGGATGAGGTTGTCCATCGCGAACGCCCTGTCCCTGAAGACCGAGAGCCGCAGCAGCGGGTTCTCGCTCCCCAGCTGGTTGCGGACGAAGGCGACGAGGACCCCCAGGCCGGCGGCGAGGCAGATCCAGGTGGCAGGGCTGTCCCAGCCCCAGACGCTCGACTGCTGCAGCGCCAGCACCGAGAGGCCCATCCCGAGGGTGATCAGCGCGGTGCCGGTGTAGTCGATCGGCGCCGGGTGCTTCTCGTCGGCCGGCTTCGATTTGGCGATCAGGACGAGGGCGATGATCGCGACCGGGATGTTGACCCAGAAGATCGCCCGCCAGCTCCACTCGACGAGGAAGCCGCC
>JALYWY010000283.1 GCA_030852475.1 Actinomycetota bacterium
CTCCCGATGCACGCAAACATCTAGAATCCCTCGCCCTCGAGCGGCTGTGGCGGAACTGGTAGACGCGCAAGGTTGAGGGCCTTGTGGGTGGAAACACCCGTGGAGGTTCGACTCCTCTCAGCCGCACTCATAGGGCGCTTGCAGCGGACGCCGGCAGACGGACTCCCGCCGACGCCCTGCTACGGTGGATGGGTCGGGTTTGGCAGAACGCCACCCGAGAGGTTCGGTTTCCTCCATGCGCCACGGGTGCTTAGGGGCCGCAGGATCTCCCCTAAATAGCTCAAGCAAGGAGCATCACAAATCATTTCGTTTGCCGATCTCGGCATCTCCAAGCCGGTGATCCATGCGCTCGCGCGCCGTGACATCACCCATCCTTTCCCCGTCCAGCAGCTGGTCGTGCGCGATGCGCTCGCCGGTCACGACCTGCTGGTCCAGTCGCCGACCGGGTCGGGCAAGACGCTCGCCTTCGGCATCCCGCTGGTCGATCGCCTCTCGCCCGCCGGCGGAACCGGCGCGCTGGTGCTGGCGCCGACCCGCGAGCTCGCCGGGCAGATCGTCGACGAGCTGCGCCCGATCGCCGAGTCCAAGAACCTGAAGATCGCCGCCGTCTACGGCGGCGTCGGCTTCGGCCCGCAGATCAAGGCCGCCCGCAGGGCCGACGTCCTCGTCGCCACCCCCGGCCGCCTCGAGGACCTGATCGCCCGCGGGGCGGTCAGCCTCGACCAGGTCCGCGTCCTCGTCCTCGACGAGGCCGACCGGATGCTCGACATGGGCTTCAAGCCCGCCGTCGACCGCATCGTCTCCGGCACCCCCGCCAAGCGCCAGACGCTGTTCTTCTCGGCGACGCTGGAGGGGGCCACCGGCAAGGTCGCCGCCGCCTACACCCGCGACGCCCGCCGCCACACCCACGCGCCGAAGCAGGCGAAGGCCGACATCGAGCACCGTTTCCTCCCGGTCGACACCCAGGGGGAGAAGCTCGACCACCTCGTCGAGCAGCTGCGCGACGAGGACTGCGGCCCGACCCTCGTCTTCGTCCGCACCAAGCGCGGCGCCGACCGCCTGGTCAAGAGGCTCCGGGGGCGCAGCGTCGAAGCGGTAGCCATGCACGGCGACAAGAGCCAGAAGCAGCGCGAACGGGCGCTGGCCCGCTTCGAGAACGGCGATGTCGAGGCGCTGATCGCCACCGACGTCGCCGCCCGCGGGATCGACGTCGAAGGCGTCACCCACGTCATCAACTACGACGCCCCCGAGGACCGCGACGCCTACGTCCACCGGATCGGCCGCACCGGGCGCGCCGGACGCACGGGAACCGGCGTCAGCTTCGTGCTCGCCGACCAGGCTGACGACGTGCGGCGGATGGCCGGGGCCCTCGGCCTCGTCCGCGAGTTCGAGAAGTCCCACGGCGGGCGCCCGAGCAAGGTCAGCACCCGGCCCGGTCCCCGCCGCTCACCTCGCAACCGCAAGGCGGCCCGGCGCGCGTGACCGCCATGGCCCACAAATGGACCTGCAGCGGCTGCGGCGTCTCCACCAGCCGCAGCGACGAGGCGGCGGCGCCGATCCCGGAGAGCTGGGACAGCTGCGCCGAGGGAGACTTCTGCCTCGGCTGCAGGCGCCGCAGGGTGGGCGAGGCCGCCGTCGAGTCAGCGCCGGAGGGCTGCAACAGGGACGCGCGAGTCAAGCTTCGCCGCGCCGCGCTCCTGGAGTTCGAGGTGCGGCGCGATCCCGACCGGACGAACGGCTCGATCGCGAAAGCCTGCCGCGCCTCGATCGCGGCGGTCGCCGCCGCGCGGCAGAAACTGGACGCCCCCGCCCCGCCGCCCGCGCCGAGCCGGTACACCCCGCCCCTTTCGTCGCCTCGGCGCTAGGGACTCCGCATGGGCTCCGTTGAGATCGGGGTCGGGCTGGCGCTGGTAGCGGCGGTCACGACCAACCTCGCATCGCTCCTGAAGCACCGCGGCTGCCAATGCGTGCCGCTGATCGACTTTCGGGCGCCGCTCCAGAGCGCCCGCCGCCTCGCCGCCTCGCGCTGGTTCGCGGCGGGTTGGGGCCTCGCGGCCATCGCCTGGTTCGTCCACGTCGCGGCGCTCTCGATGGCGCCGATCTCCGTGGTCCAGGCGGTCCTCGCCGGCGGCGCCGTCACCCTGGCCGTCCTCTCGCAGAGGCTCTTCGGCGACGCCGTCGAGCGGCGTCAGTGGCTGGCGCTGTTGCTGGGCGGCGCCGGGCTGGCGCTGCTGGCGCTGACGCTGCCGAGCTTCGAGGGCAGCCACTCCCAGTTCGCCCTCGCCGCGATCCTCGGCTTCGAGGGCGGCCTGGCGCTGCTCGCCGTCGGCCTCGCCTTCTCCCATCGCAGCGAGCGCTTCGCCGCCTACCGCGGCTCGCTCCTCGCCGTCATCGCCGGCACCCTGATCGCCCTGGCGGGAGTCGCGATCAAGGCGCTGACCGGGGAGGGCGCCGTCGCCCCCGCCCTGCTGGTGCCGTGGATCGCGCTGATCGTCCTCTGCGGCGCCCTGGCCCAGTACTCGACCATCGCCGCCCTGCAGAGCGGCGGCGCGATCGAGACGATCGGGCTGATGGGCCTGGTCGCCAACACCACCCAGATCCTCGGCGGGATCCTCGTCTTCGGCGATCCGATCGCCTCCGGCCCGATCGGGCTCAGCCTGCAGGCGTCGGCCTTTGCGCTGGTTTGCGTTTCCGCTCTGCTGCTTCCTCCGCGCGCATCGCAGCCAGCCCTCGGCTGAGGCGCTCGACGCTGGTCGCCCCCGCGGGAGCGGGCACGGCCCGGAAGGTCGAGGCGGGCAGGTGCAGGCGGAAGGCGATCCGCCCCCGGGAGTCGAAGCCGGTGACCAGGGGGTTGTCGCCCCAGCTGACCAGCCACCCGCCCCCCGGCAGCTCGCGCGCCGACCCGCAGCAGTGGCTCTCGGTCACCTTCGGGTCGTTCAGCTGCCCGCGGTAGACGGCCCTCCCCCGCTCCAGATCGAGCCGGTAGAAGACGACGCGGGGCAGGCGCGGCCGGTCCTTGCTGTTGTCGAAGATCGTGAGGCGGCCGCGACTGTCGATGCGGGCGTCGTGCTGCCCGCCGAGCAGCTTCCTCGCCGGGTCCCCCACGACCCGCAGCGACTTCGCGGTCGGGGTGCCGCCCAGCTTCCACGCGATCTCCCCCGTGGAGCGATCGATCCCGTAGACGGCGTCGGTGTGGCGCATGGAGATGACGACTTCGTCCGGCCCGCGCGGCTCGATCGAGTTGATGTGGACGGGATCGAAGGTCTGTCGCCCCTGCAGCCGCCGCCGCGAGTTGCTGAGCACGTTGCGCCACCAGCGCCCGGTCTCGGCGAGGCCGATCTGCCCGCGCGAGTTCCAGCGCCAAAGCACCCGCCCTCCCTCGGGATCCACTTCCTGGACTTCGGCGGAGACGATCGCGGCCCGCTTCGGACCGCCCACCTGCCGCAGGTCGGCCGTTTCGGGCACGTAGGTGTCGAGGAGGACGTTGCCGTTGGGCAGCTCGCGGAACTCGTGGCCGTCGACGATCGTCCCCCGCGTCCTGACCAGGCGCAGCAGCTCGCCCGACTCGGAGCGAACCTCGTGCGCCATCCGCGGGTCGAGCCCGTACCCATCGCCGAAGGACCGCGCCCAGGCCAGGTTCCCGTCGCTGAGGATCTGGCCGCCGAGGGCCCTGGTGTCGGGGTTGAACCACCAGCGGGGCTTCCCCTCGTCGTCGAAGACGATGACCCAGGGGCGCTGGTCCTCGGGGTTGGTGAAGGTGACGACGAAGAGCCCCGGCGGGACCGGCCTGATCGACTCGAAGCGCCATTCGGGGAAGTCGGCGGGCAGGCCGGGGACGTCGGCGGTTCGTCCTCCGGCTTCGCCCGCGGTGGAATCGCTCTCGCCGCAGCCGGCGAAGAGCACCGCCGCGGCGGCCGAGAGGACGACGGCGAGGAGCACGAGGCGCTTCAAGATCGACGAGGCGACGCAGAACGCACGGACTCAGTGTGCCACTCCCGCTCCAGCATCCCGTAGACGACGCCGTCGAGGTAACGGCCGCTGACGCGCTCGGTCTCGCGCAGGCGCGCTTCCTCGCGGAACCCGAGCCGCTCAGGGATGCCGCGACTGCGGTGGTTGCCGGGGGCGCAGTGGATCTCGACCCGGTGCAGCTCCCACTCGTGGAAGGCGTGGTCGAGCAGGGCGCGGACGACGCTCGTCATCGTGCCCTTGCCCTCGGCGTGGCCTGCCAGCCAGTAGCCGATGCTGGTGTTGCGGTTGACCCAGTCGATCTTGTGGAAGCCGGCGGTGCCGATGATCTTCCCCTCCGGCGCGATCTTGGCCTGGAAGCCGTTCTCCTCGGCCAGCTGCTCTTCGGCCTCCGCGATGAAGCGTTCGGTCGCGGCCAGGTCCTGGTCCGCCGCCCAGGGCATCCACCGGGCCAGGCGGTCGCGGTTCGCATCGATCAGCGCGTAGAGCTCGGCGGCGTCCCCCGCCTCCACGGGACTTATCCCGAGTGTGTCGAGTTTCGCTGAAAGCGGCACGGGTTCACTCGCCCGTTCCCAGCGCCTTGTCGATGAACGGGCCGAGCAGGTCGGCCACGTGCTTCGCGGCTTCCTCGGCCGACTCTCCCGGCGTCGTCACGTAGCTGATCGCCAGCCGCACCAGGCTCTCGGAGAGGGTCTTGACGTCGTGCTCGGGCGCCTCGGGCCAACCCTCTTCGATCACCGAGACCAGGCGCGCCGTCGCCCACTGGACGACGGGCAGGCCCTGGGTGGTGACGAAGGGGAGCATGCCGCCGGTGCCGTCGTCGCTGAGGAGGATGCGGATCAGCGGGTCGTCTCCGGCGGCGCTGAGGAAGTGCTCGAGCGCCGCCAGCACCGCCGCGCGGGGGTCGTTGCGGTGGGCCAGGACCGCCTCCTCGACGTCGTCCATGAACCGTTCCGCCTCGTGGATGACGAAGGCGAACCCGAACTCGTTGCGGTTGCCGAACTCGTTGTAGAGGGTCTGGCGGCTGACGCCGGCGCCGCTGGCGATGTCCGCCATCGTGATCTCCGACCAGGGTTTCCGTCCCAGCTGGTCGCGGGCAGCGTCGAAGACCGTCTGGCGCAGCAGCTCCCGTGCCGCCTCCTGATAGGGGGTCCTCCCGGTGGACATCCCCCTTATCGTCGCAAGCGGCGACGGTCAGGCGTCGGGAGCGACCGCTTCTGCAGGTTCGAAATCGACCTTGTCGCGGACTCCGCAGTCGGGGCAGGGCCAGTCGTCTGGCACCTCGCTCCATGCCGTGCCGGCCGGGAAGCCCTCCCGCGGGTGGCCGGCCTCCTCGTCGTAGACGTAGCCGCAGCTGGGGCAGCGCCAGGCGCTCATGAGGTCCTCCCGTAGCGCGCGAGGACGCGGCCGAGCTTGCGCGGGTGGATGTTGGCGCGGGTCACGTCGCCGTCATAGTGCTCGATCAGGCGCGGGTCCATCACCCGCCGCCAGAGCGGCGGGAACCAGGCGAGGACGATCATTCCCGCGTAGCCGGTCGGCAGCTGCGGCGCCTCGTCGACGTGGCGCAGCGCCTGGTAGCGGCGGGTCGGGTTGGCGTGGTGGTCGCTGTGCCGCTGCAGGTGGTAGAGGAGGACGTTGGAGGCGACGTTGTTGCTGTTCCAGCTGTGCTCGGGGCGGCAGCGCTCGTAGCGGCCGTCCTCGCGCTTCTGGCGCAGCAGCCCGTAGTGCTCGAGGTAGTTGACGACCTCCAGCAGCGAGAAGCCGATCACCGCCTGGACGATCAGGTAGGGCAGGACGACCGGGCCGAAGGCGACCGCGAGGCCGCCGAAGAGGAGGACGGTCATCGCCCAGGCGGTGAGGATGTCGTTGTGGAGGCCGAAGTGGGGCTTGCCGAGGCGGTCGAGACGGGCGGCCTCGATCTCCCAGGCCGAACGCAGGCTGCCGACGACCGTGCGCGGCAGGAAGGCCCAGAAGCTCTCCCCCAGCCGCGAGCTGGCGGGGTCCTCGGGGGTGGCGACTTTGACGTGGTGGCCGCGGTTGTGCTCGATGAAGAAGTGGCCGTAGCCGGTCTGGGCGAGGGCGACGCGGCTGAGCCACTTCTCCGAGCTGGCGCGCTTGTGGCCGAGCTCGTGGGCGGTGTTGATCGCGATCCCGCCGACGACGCCCATCGTCAGCGCCAAGCCGACGTTTTCGATCAGGCTCAGCTCGCCGCTCCCCCACAACCAGCAGGCGAAGACGAGGCCGGCGTACTGGATCGGGATGAAGAGGTAGGTGCACCAGCGGTAGTAGCGGTCCTGCTCGAGGAACTTGAGGACGCTGTCGGGCGGGTTGGTCGAGTCCATCCCGATGAACATGTCGAGCAGCGGGAAGACCACGAAGACGAGAACCGGCCCGAGGAACCAGAAGCCGCCGAAGCCGGTCAGCGACCAGTAGAACCAGGCGAAGAAGGGGGCCAGCGGGACGACGATCCCCAGCAGCCACGCGTAGCGCTTCCCATCCGTCCAGGCCGCCGGATTTACCTCGACGTCGTCGTGATGGTGGTGATGATGATGCGCGTGTTCCGCGTGTGCCTCCACAGCCCCTCCTTGTCAATCGCCCGCGATTCGTCTCCCAGCTTTACATAGATCGCGGCTTTGTCAAGTGCGACTACAGCGCAGCACGAAATGTCCGCAAACGCGGACGAAAACGAAGATGAGCCTCCGTTAAATCTTCAGCAGCAGGAAGGTGTTCAGCACGAAGAGGACGGAGAAGAAGATCGTCGCCCGGTCCAGGTTTTTCTCGACCATCGAACCGCCGCCGATGCCGCTGCCGCCGGCACCACCGACGCCGAAAGCACCGGAGAGGCCCGCGTCTTTCCCCGAGTGCAGGAGCACGAGGAAGATGACGACGACGGCGATGATCACCTGGATGATGCTGAAGAACGTGAACACGAAGGCGAAAGTTTAGGGGATCTAACCCTGCTCGACCTTTTCCGGCTTGTGGGGATGGGCGCCGTTCCCGTTGCCGTTGCCGGTCTTCCCCTCTTCGCGGTCGAGGATCTCGAGCGCTTCGCGGCGCAGCTCGGCGTCCACCGTCGCGAAGTCCTCGTCGGAGAGCTTGCCGGCGGCGTGGTCGAGCTCCGCGTCGCGGATCTCGCGGTACTTGGCTTCCTTACGGGCATCGGCTTCGGTGCGGACAAGGGCGCCGCGTCGCCTTCCTCGCGCCGGCCAGAGCGCGATCAGCGCTCCCGCCAGGGCGATCAGGCCGCCGATCCACATCCAGGTCACCAGCGGGTCGACGATGATCCGGAAGGTGGCCGGAGTGTCGTCGTTCAAGTAGGTCTTCGCCACCCGCTCGGCGGTCAAGCTCTGCAGTTGCGCGATTTGTTCGAACGCCTGCGGTTGCAGGCTCGGATTGGCGGCCGCGGCGCGCATCAAGGCCCCCAGCGCTTTGCACTGCGGGGGCGTGCCGGGGCCGCCCCGGATGCAGGCTTTGAAGCCTTCGTCGGCGGCCCGCACCCGGCGCTGAATGTCGAGCAGTTTGGGTTCCTCGGCGATCCAGAGGTCGGTGAACGGGCCTGGTTGGAGCCCCACCTCGCTGGTCGCCTCGCCGGAGAAGTAGCTGCCGATAGTCCCCGTCTCCTGACCCGTCGGCCGGAAGAACCGCCGGCTCGGACGCAAGTAGGTGGCCTCGCCGCCCTCTTCGATCCGCAGCACCGAGCCGAAGGTGAACTTCTGCTCGTCGACCGCAACGGTCGGTCGCTCGTAGGTGATCGTGCGGCCGTCGACGACGGTGCTCTCGCCCGGCCGCAGCTCGACGTCGCGCCGGGTCTGGAAGCTCGAGGAAGCGGCGATACCGATCAGCAGGACGATGACGCCGACGTGGACGATTTAGCCGCCGTAACGGCGGCGGTTGCGGCTGACCAGGCCGACCAACGCCGCGGCGGTCGAACCGCCGGAGAGCTGCTGGCGCGCCCGCGCCCCGCTCCAGAACTCCTGCGCCAGTCCGGTCAGAGCGAAGGCGGCGAAGGCAAACAGCGCCAGCGCCCAGAGGCTGTCGGCGGCGTCGGTGAAGACCACCAGCGCCAGCGTCACCACCGCGGCGACCGCGAGCGGGATCCGGAAGACCCGCTTCGCCGAGGCCCAGCTGACCCGGCGCCAGGCGAGCAGCGGCCCGATCCCGGTGAAGAGGACGAGCAGGATCGCCAGCGGCGTCGTGTACTCGTCGAACCAGGGCGCAGCCAGCGAGGCCTTCTCGCCAGTGAAGAGTTCGGAGATCAGCGGGAAGAACGTCCCCCAGAAGATCACCGCGGTCATCCCGACCAGCAGCAGGTTGTTGACGAGGAAGACCGACTCGCGCGAGGCGAGCGAGTCGATCCGCTTCTCCGAGCGCAGGTCGTCCAGGCGGCTGACGATCAGCGCGGTCGAGCCGACCAGGACGACCCCAATCAGGCCGAGGATGTAGGGGCCGACGGTGCTGTCGCCGAAGGCGTGGATCGACTGCAGGACGCCGGAGCGGACGAGGAAGGTGCCGAGCAGCGCCATCGAGAAGGTGCCGACGATCAGGCTGGCGTTCCAGACTTTCAGCATCCCCCGCTTCTCCTGGACCATGATCGAGTGCAGGAAGGCGGTGCCGAGCAGCCACGGCATCAGCGCCGCGTTCTCGACCGGGTCCCAGGCCCAGTAGCCACCCCAGCCGAGCTCGGTGTAGGACCAGCGGGCGCCGAGCAGCAGGCCGAGCCCGAGGAAGGCCCAGGCGATCAGGGCGAAGCGGCGGGTGGCGCGGATCCACTCGGCGTCGAGGCTGCGGGTGAC
>JALYWY010000288.1 GCA_030852475.1 Actinomycetota bacterium
CCCGGCGCAACCCCGTCCGTTCGTCGCCTTCGGGTGCGTCGGGTTTCGGATCCATGCGGCCCTGCCTCTCCTGACTGGTTCGCCTTCTTCTACCCAGGTCATCCGCAAATAGATCAGAATGGGCCGCGTGATCCGGCGGGCACTGGGGGCGGGGGTTTTGGCGTTGCTGCTGGCGGCAGGCCTGGCGATGGCCGCGGCGCCGGCGGGGCCGCGGCTCGCGGTCTTCAAGGCGAGCGCGAAGCTGTCCCAGTTCGGGCTGCTGAGCGTCAACCAGCGCGGCGGCGATTCCCTGCGCCTGGTGGGAGGCGGCGGCCGGAAAGCGCGGCCGCTGTTGGACTTCCTCTCTCCCATCTCGTGGTCTCCCGACGGGGAGAGGGTCGCGTTCGGCGGCATCGTCGGCTTCCAGAAGGGGGACGACCAGGAGCCGATCCGGAGGATCTTCACCGTGGGCGCCGACGGGAGCGGCCTGCGCCCGGTCCCCGGGACGAACGGGGCGACCGGCCCCGTCTTCTCGCCGGACGGGAACGCGATCGCCTTCACCCGTTCGGTCGACCGCGAGACGCCGACCACGATCGGCGGCAAGCCGTACGAGGAATTCCACGGCTCCAGCATCTGGACCGTCGACCTGCTGACCGGCGCCCAGCGCCAGTTGACGCCGTGGCGGGACGGGATCGACTACACCGCCTCCTCGTTCTCGCCCGACGGCTCGACGCTGCTGGCCGCGCACGAAGACGACGAGCTGCTGAGCGAAGCCCAGCCGGTGGCGCTGGCGGTCGACGGCAGCGGGTCGCGGCGCCTCCTCAACGACGGCTTCTCCCCGGTTTACTCGCCCGACGGCTCCAAGGTCGCCCTGGTCCGCAACATCGTGGAATACGGCGAGGATCGAGGGGATAGCACCGACCTCTTCGTCGTCGGCGCCGACGGCACCGGCCTTCGCCGGCTCACCCGCACGCCCGGCCTCGACGAGCTCTCTCCCAGCTGGGACCCGTCCGGCGAGCGCCTGGCCTACACCCGGCTCCCGGGCGGCAGGTCGGAGGAGGCGCCCTTCGGGTACCGCGCCGCGCTGATGCAGGTCAACGCCGACGGCAGCTGTCAGACGAAGGTGGTCTCCGCGCCTCGCACCTATTTCTTCGCGGTCGCCTGGCAGCCCGGCCCCGGCCGCGAGGCGGGACGGATCGCGTGTTAGGGACGGCCGGGATGCGCCGCGCGATCCCCCTCGCGATCGCAGCGGCGACGCTGCTGTCGCTGCCGGCGGCGAGCGCGGCGGCCGCGGCGCCGGGGGGGCCGCGCCTCGCGGTGATCAAGCGCACCTGGAATCCGCCCCGGGCCACCCTGATCACGGTCGGCCCCCGCGGCGGGTCGCCCATGCGCCTTGCCGGCGGCCAGGAAAAGGACGGCCCGGTGGACTCGATCCTGATCGCACCCGTCTCCTGGAGTCCGGACGGCACCCGGGTCGCCTACGCCGGGCTCGGGGGCTTCTTCCTGGCGGGGGCCGACGGGAGCGGAGCGCACGAGGTCAACGCCGCCGGCGCCGGGGGGCCGCTCTTCGCGCCCGACGGCCACACGGTCGCCTTCTCCCGCTCCGGCGAAGGAGGGGACGCGATCTGGACCATCGACCTGGTCAGCGGCGAGCAGCGTCAGCTGACGCCGTCGCGGCGCGGCCTCCACTACTACTCCTCCTCGTTCTCCTCCGACGGCTCGACGCTGCTCGCGACCCGCTACGACCGCAACCGCAGCGGCGGTCCGGAACCGGTGGCGCTGCACCTGGGGACCGGCGGCGCCACCCGCCTGCTCCGTGACGGCTATGAACCGGTCTACTCGCCCGACGGCTCGAAGATCGCGCTCCTCCGCGAAACGGGGAAACCGCAGGACGAAGGCGAAGAGGGAGGGGGAAGCTGGCGGGCCACCGATCTCTTCGTCCTCAACCCGGCGAGCGGCTCCCTGCGCCGGCTGACCCGCACCCCGTACAAGGAAGAGCTCTTCCCCAGCTGGGACCCCTCCGGCGAGCGGATCGCCTTCACCCGCTTCCGCGGAAGCCGTTACGAATGGGCCAACTCGATCGTCCAGATCAACGCCGACGGCAGCTGTGAGGACGAGATCCTGGCGCGGAAGCGGACCGTCTTCTACGGCGCGGCCTGGCAGCCCGGCCCCGGTCGCGAGGCCGGGCGGATCAAGTGCTAGCCGGGGGAGGGGTCCCCTGATGGACAGCCCGCTGATCGTCTCGATTCTGCTGCCGGCCGCGATCGCGGTGATCATGTGCAGCCTTGGATTGACCCTGACCCGGGAGGACTTCCGGCGGGTCCTCACCGCCCCGCGCGGGGTGGCGATCGGGATGCTGAACCTCGCCCTGATCTCGCCGCTGCTGGCGCTGGCGATGGCGGAGCTGTTCAAGCTGCCGCCGGAGCGGGCGGGCGGCCTGGTCCTGCTCGGGGCCTCACCCGGCGGGATGATGGCCAACATGCTGACGCACCTGTCGCGCGGCGACACGGCGCTCTCGGTGACGATGACGGCGATCAGCAGCGTCGGCGCGATGATCACGGTGCCGCTCTTCCTCAGCCTCGCCGCCGATCACTTCGGCGCCACCGAGGTCGGCGACGTCAGCATGCTCGGGATCGTCCTGCGCGTGTTCGCGATCACGATCATCCCGGTCGTGATCGGGATGGAGCTGCGCCGGCGCAATCCCGAGTGGGTCGACGCCGTCTATCCGCGAGTGAGGGCAATCTCGCTCACGGTCTTCGCGCTGGTCGTGCTCGGCGCGATCGCCAGCGAGTACGACACCGTCGTCGAGAACCTCGCCGACGTCGCCGGCGCCGCCCTCGCCCTAAACCTGGCGGCGATGGCGCTCAGCTTCGCGATCTCGAAGCTGGCCCGGCTCGACGACCGCCAGGCGACCGCGATCGCGCTCGAGCTCGGCATCCACAACTCGGCCCTGGCGATCGCCGTCGGCGCCTCGGTCGCAGAGGACCTCGCAATTCCCGCAGCCGTTTACGCCTCCTTCATGCTCTTCACCGGCGGCGCGTTCGCCTGGGTGATGAGCCGCCGCAACGCGGCTTCGGGCCCGGCGCCCGTTCCCTGACCTCAGCCGATCTGGGCGGGGATCTGGAATCGGTGCCGGTAGGCGCCGGGGGCGAGGCCGGTCAGTCGCCGGAAGAGGCGCCGGAAGGAGGCGGGGTCCTCGTAGCCGACCGCCCAGCTGATCTCCTCGATCGGCCGGTCGCTCGTCTCGAGCAGGCGTTTCGCCTGCTCGACGCGGATCCGCTGGACGTATGAGATCGGGCTCTGCCCGGTGGCGGCTTTGAACCGGCGCTTGAAGGTCCTCGGGGCGAGGCCCGACCACCGCGTCATCTCCTCGACCGGGGCGGCGACGGCGAAGTTGTCGGCGATCCCGCGCTGCGCGGCGAGGACGGCCGCGTCGCCGTGGTCGGTCGGCGGATCGAAGACCCGGAACGCCGCCTGGCCGTCGCGGTGCCATTCCCACAGCATGAACCGGGCGACCGCCTGGGCGGTGGCGGGGCCGACGTGGGAGGCGATCAGGTGCAGGGCGAGGTCGTGCCAGGCGGTGGCCGCCCCCGAGGTGATCAGCCGCCCGCCGTCGCCCGAGATCACCAGCACCTCGGTCGGGCGCAGGAGGACGCGGGGGTGACGGCGGCGGAAGCTGTTCTCCGACATCCAGTGGATCGTCGCCTCGTTGTCGTCGAGCAGCCCCGCCTCCGCCGTCAGGTTGGCGCCGGTGCAGGCCGAGCAGATCGTGGCGCCGTCGTCGTACATCTCGCGCAGCCAGTGGATCAGCTTGGGATATCGGCCCGAGGGCCACTCGCCTTCGCGGCCGAACTCCATCGAGGGCACGATCACGACGTCGAACTCCCTCGCCTCGTCCACCGCCCGGTGAGCCGTGATCGTCAGCCCGCTGACGCTCTTGATCTCGCCGGCCTGCTCGGCGACGATCTCGACCTCGAACGGGTCGCGGCCACTGGTGCGCCTGTCCTCGGGCGCGGTCAGCCCGCCCACGGCGCTCAGCGTCTCGTATAGACCGGTGACCGGGGAGACCGAGGAGTGGGGGGTGGCGACGATGCAGATCCGCGTTGGCGATGGGGGCTTCGGCACGAAACTCCTCCGAGTGGCACGAATGAACCGGTCGTGAGCATTATCGCCCTTGTTCGGGAGTCGCCCGCGCTCGATTCTGCTCCTGTCAAAGATCTCGTGAAGGAGCAGGAGCCATGCCAGTTCGTTCGACCGTCACCCTCGATCCCGCCGCCGCCCTCGCCGAGCACCTGCGCGGTGCGGCGATCGGCCCCGGCCACCCGGACTACGACGAGGCGCGCCGGGTCTGGAACGGGATGATCGACCGCCGCCCGGCCGCGATCGCCCGCTGCGCCGACGCCGACGACGTAGCCGCCGCGGTCCGTTTCGCCTGCGAGCACGACCTGCCGCTCGCCGTCCGCGGCGGTGGGCACAACGTCGCCGGCACCGCGGTCTGCGACGACGGCGTCGTCGTCGACCTCTCGCCGATGCGCGGGGTGCGGCTCGGCGAGTCCGGGCGCACCGTGCACGTCCAGGGC
>JALYWY010000169.1 GCA_030852475.1 Actinomycetota bacterium
CTGCCGGGTCTGGAAGGGCTCGCAGCCGAAAGAGTTCTACCGCGACGACTGGCACGACCCGGCGGCGATGTACGAGGAGGGCGAGCGGCAGGTCTCCGACGAGGAACTGAAGGAGGCGATGATCATCGCCTCCGACCCCGAGGCGCACGCCGAACGGATCCGCGAGGTCGAAGGGCTGGGGGCGACGATCGTCGCGCTGATGAACAACTCGGGCGCCGATCCCCTCGCCGCGATCGACACCTACAAGAGCTCGGTGCTGCCGCGCCTCGCCTGAATGGCTCCGGCTGAGGTCGCGAAGAGGGAGCGGCTGGCGCCGGATGTCTTCCGGCTGCCGGTGGAGAAAATCCGCCGCAGCTACTACTCGGACTCCTACTTCGCCCTGACCAAGGAGCTGCTCGAAGCCGAGGGTCGCCACCCGGAGGTGACGATGCAGGTCTTCGCGAAGAAGCGCGGCCTGCTGGGCGGGATCGACGAGGCGATCGCGATCCTGCGCCTCTGCTCGGGCCGGCCGGACGGCGACGGCTGGGAGCCGGGCTGGGACCGGCTCCGCGTCAGCGCCCTGCACGAGGGCGACGAGATCGAGCCGAACGAGACGGTGATGCTGATCGAGGGCGACTACACCCTCTTCGCCCACCTGGAGACGGTCTACCTGGGGACGCTGGCGCGGCGCTCGCTGGTGATGAGCAACGTCCGCCGCGTCGTCGAGGCGGCGCGCGGCAAACCGATCCTCTTCTTTCCGGCGCGGCACGACCACTGGCTGGTCCAGACCGGCGACGGCTGGGCCGCCCACGTCGCCGGTGCGATCGGCGTCTCCACCGACGCCCAGGCGAGCTGGTGGGGAGGACGCGGCGTCGGCACGATCCCGCACTCGCTGATCGCCTCCTACGGCGGCGACACCACCGCCGCCGCCCGCGCCTTCTGCCGCCGCTACGGCGAGGAGGTCAACGTCGTCGCTTTGGTCGACTTCCACAACGACTCGGTCGCCGAGGCGGTGACCGTCGCCGACGCGATCGGGAAGAAGCTCTGGGGCGTCCGCCTCGACACCTCCGAGCGGCTGGTCGACCGGGCGCTCGAGCGGGAGGCGCGCGAGCGGGGCGAGGAGGGGCTGCGCGGCGTCAACCCGGAGCTGGCGCGGCGCGTCCGCGAGGGGCTCGACGCGGCCGGCCACGAGCACGTCCGCATCGTCGCCTCCGGCGGCTTCACCGCCGAGAAGATCGAACGCTTCGAGGAGGAGGGGGCGCCGGTCGACTCCTACGGCGTCGGCTCGGCGCTGCTGCGCGGCGCCTTCGACTTCACCGCCGACGTCGTCTGCCTCGAGGGGCGGCCCGGCGCAAAGGTGGGCCGGGAGCTGCGCCCGAACCCGAGGCTGGAGCCGGTCGCCTAGGCTGCCGGTTGATGGAGCTGCGCGTGATCGGATCGGTCTCCTCGCCGCTGGCGGATCGGCAGGCGGCGCCGAAGCAGGGCGACGAGGGAGCGCCGGAGGCGACGCTCGAGATCGGGGCCGAGTTCGAGCCGGCGCTGCGGGGCATCGAGCGGGGGGACGACGTTCTCGTCCTCACCTGGCTTGACCGGGCGGACCGCGACGTTCTCACCACCCATCCCCGCGACGACCGCTCCCGGCCCGAGATCGGCGTCTTCGCGACCCGTTCGCCCGACCGGCCCAACCCGATCGGGCTGCACCGCGTCCGCGTCCTCGACATCGATGGTCCCCGCCTCCGCGTCGACGCGCTCGAGGCGATCGACGGCACCCCGGTGCTCGACGTCAAGCCGGTGCTGGGGGAGGTGGGGGAGCGATGAGCGCGAGCGCCAACGACGTGCAGATCCGTCCCGCGACCGAAGCCGATGTCCAGCTTCTCTTCGACCTGATCCTCGAGCTCGCCACCTACGAGAAACTCGCCGACAAGGTCGCCGGCGACGCCGAGGTGCTGCGGCGCTCGCTGTTCGAGGAGAAGGCCGCGGAGGCGCTGCTGCTGGAGACCCCGGACGGGGAGGCGGTCGGCTACGCGATCTTCTTCACCACCTTCTCGACCTTCGAGTGCCGTTCGGGGATCTGGCTCGAGGACGTCTACGTGCGGCCCGAGCACCGCCGCGGCGGCATCGGCCGCATGGTGATGGAGCACCTCGCCCGGCTCGCGGTCGAGCGCGGCCACGTCCGCCTCGAGTGGGTCGCGCTGGACTGGAACGAACCAGCGCTCAGCTTCTACGAGAAGCTCGGCGCCCGCCGCCTCGACGACTGGCTGATCCACCGGCTGGAGCGGGAGGGGATCAAGCGCCTGGCTGAATCTGCCGACTCAGTCTGAGTCGTGACGATCTCCGCTCCCGCTCCCGGCAGGAATGCTCGGGACCTCCAGCTCAGCCGCGCCTGCGGCCTCCTCGTCCTCGCCGGGCTTCTCGGCCTCGTCGTCGGCAGCCTGATCTCGCTTCCCGGTGGGCCTGGAATTGGAACCGGGGAACTGGTCGCGGAATGGATCCAGATCGGCTCTTTCCTGCCCTGGATAGCGGCGATGGCCCTGGCGGTGGATGCCTTCCGCAGCGACGGGGAAAAGAGAGGCCGACGCCTGCGACAGGCGGCTTTGCTCGCTGCGGTCAGCTTGGCCCTCGAAGCGGGCGCCGGGCTGCTTACCCTGCTCACCGTGGACGGCCCCCTGCCGAGGGGATACAGGATGGCGCTGCGCGCTTCGGTCCTTTCCTCCGTCGGGCTGATCGCGGCGGCCCTGATCGCAGGCCGCGCCTTCGCCCCCGCACGAACGCCTAAGGACCGCCAGCGAGGCCTGGGCCGCGCCTTCCTTCTGGTCGCGGTGGGATACGGCTTCGGGATGTTCTCCGCCATCTACTTCGCGATCGCGTACGCGAATTATCCGGACAGCGACGTCTTCACCCAGGGGCTCAAGAACCAGGCCTTCGGCGCCCTGGGGGTGGCCGTTGCCGCCGCCTGGGCGGCGTCTGCTTTTCGGCGCACGGCTCAGGGCGTGAAACCGGGATGGGGGCTGCGCGACCGGGAACGACGTCTCTTCCGGGCCACCTGCGCGCTCGCTCTCTCCTACCTGATCGTCTGCCTGGGTGAGGCTCTGGTTGCCGCCGGCACCACGCAGATCGGGTATTCCGGGGCGGCCGAGTCGACTCGCTGGGTTGGCTTCGTCGCGGGTCTCGTCACCGTCGCCGCGATCGCCATGGCCGCGATCGGGTTCAGGCGCGCTGGGCGCGGCTGAGCAGCAGCTCGCGCTCGCGCTCGTTCTGCGTCATCGCCGCGGCCCGCTCGAATTCCTCCCTCGCCTCGTCGCCGCGGCCGAGTTTCTCCAGCAGGTCGCCGCGGGCGCTGGGGAGGAGGTGGTAGTTCGCCAGGGCCGGCTCTCCCCTGATCTCTTCCAGCAGTGCCAGGCCCGCTTCCGGGCCGAACGCCATTGCCACCGCCACCGCCCGGTTCAGCTCGACGATCGGCGAGGGGGAGATCTGGGCGAGGGTCTCGTAGAGGGCGGCGATCCGCACCCAGTTCGTTTCCTCGGCCTGGATCGCGCTGGCGTGGCAAGCGGCGATCGCGGCCTGCAGGCCGTAGGGGCCGAGCGGGGCGGGCAGGGCTTCGGCCCGCTCCAGCGCCCGCCGGCCGCGGACGATCAGCAGCGGGTCCCAGCGCCCCCGGTCCTGGTCGAGCAGCAGCACCGGCTCTCCCTTCGGCCCGCGGCGGGCGGCGTTGCGGGAGGCCTGGATCTCCATCAGCGCCACCAGCCCGTGCACCTCGGGCTCCCGCGGCGCCAGCTCGGCGAGGATGCGGCCGAGGCGCAGCGCTTCCTCACAGAGGTCGGTGCGGACCCAGTCCTCGCCGGCGCTGGCCGCGTAGCCCTCGTTGAAGACGAGGTAGATCACTTCCAGGACCGAGGGCAGGCGTTCGTCCAGCTCCGCCCCCCGCGGCACCTCGAACGGCACCTTCGCCTCGCGCAGGGTCTTCTTCGCCCGCACCAGCCGCTGCGCCACCGTCGACTCGGAGGCGAGGAAGGCGCTGGCGATCTCCGGCGTGGTCAGCCCGCCGAGGAGGCGCAGGGTCAGCGCCACCCGCGCCTCGCGTGAGAGCAGCGGGTGGCAGCAGGTGAAGATCAGCGCCAGCAGGTCGTCGCCGATCTCGTCGTCGGCCGCGGCCTCGAAGTCCGAGCGCTCCATCGCGAAGAGGACGCCGGTGTCGCGGGCCACCTCTTCCTGCTTGCGCTCGTACGTCTTCTCCCGCCGCATGCGGTCGATCGCCCGGTTCTTCGCCGTCGCCATCAGCCACGCGCCCGGGTTGTCGGGAACGCCTTGCTCCGGCCATTTCTCCATCGCCGCCACCAGCGCGTCCTGCGCCAGGTCCTCGGCAAGGCCGACGTCGCCGACCATCCGCGCCAGGCCCGCGATCAGGCGGGCGGACTCGATCCGCCAGACCGCCTCGATCGCGCGCGTAGCGTCGGTCACGCCGGCCGCCAGGGGGTCCCTAGGCGCTTTCGTTTGCGGCGACCGCTTCCTGCACGTCCTCCGGGAAGTCGTCCATCTCGGCGACGCGCCGGACTTCGATCGCGCAGCCCCGGGCCGGGCAGCGGCTGGCCCACTCCAGCGCCTCCTCCCGCGAACGGGCCTGGATCAGCCAGTAGCCGCCGACAACCTCCTTCGCCTCGGCGAAGGGACCGTCGGTGATCGTCGTCTCGCCGTCGGCGGCGAACCTGACGGTGCCGCCGTCGCTCGGCGGGCGCAGGCCGTCGAGGGCGAGCAGCATCCCGGCCTTGCGCAGTTCCTCGTTGTAGCGGCTCATCGCTTCCACCACCTCGGCCGAGGGTTGCCACTCGCTCTCGTTGATCTCTGGGTACATGAACATCATGAAGCGCATCTGATCCTCCTTCGTCGCGGGCGGCGGTACCGCCCTTTTACCTCAACGACGAACGGGCGCCGCGAAAATCGACACGCGCTCGATTATCCGTCGCGCGGGGTGATGCGGAAGATCGAGACGACCTCGGCCTGGTGGGCCTCGGGGTGAACGACGTAGGCGCTGGGACCGCCGCCGAACCAGCCGGCGGCTTCGTTGTCGCCGACGAAGACGCCCGGGTGGCGTTTGCCGTCGCCGTCCTGGATCCAGACCTTGTCCCCCTCCTTGAAGCCGTGGTCGATCGCGTCGTCGCTCATCGGCTGCACTCTACTTACGCGGGCAGCGCCCCAGCCGCCGCAACTTCTTCCGGTAGGTCTGCATGGAGGCGTGCCTCCAGTCGCCGTGGGTCTGGTTCCTCAGGCTCGGCACCCGCTCGCGGTGATAGGGCGATCTGAGGCTCTCCGCGTGCCCGATCACGTCTCGCACCTTGATCCGGAAGCGGCAGCGCAGCCAATGGGTGAGGCGCAGCGAGGCGCGCAGCGCCCGCGGGTTGCCGAGCACGTCGCCGTCGCCGTAGCCGACGTGCTCGATCCCGATCGCGGTCCAGTTGAGCCCGACGGTGTGGCGGCAGCGGGTGCGGAGGTTGACGAGGCGGAAGATCCGGCCCCGCGAGGAGACGACGAAGTGAGCGCAGACGCCGGGCAGCTCTTGCAGCTCCACGTCCGGGACGTTGGCGGCGAAGGTGTTGTAGACGGCGCCGGCCGAGCTCGTCTGCGCCATGTGCTCGACGATCACCCGCGGTCGGCGCAGCCGCCAGGCCCGTTCGCCGTAGTGGCGGGCGGAGTAGTCGGCCATCTGGTGCTTGCGCTTCTCCCCGTAGGGGATCGGCCAGATCTTGATCGGGGGCGGTGGCGGAGCGGGGAAGGCGAAGCCGGCGGAGACCGACGCGATTGCAACGCCAAGCGCGAGCTTCATCGCGGGAATGTACCCTCCCCCGCCGCAGTTTCACCCAAACTGCGCTGGGTAACTAAACGCATCAACCAGCGAGACGGAGGAGGCGCAATTCGCGATGGCGGACATGAACGAGCGTGACGCGAAGTTAGTCCAGTACCTGAGCGAGGCCTACGGCAAGGAGCGCGAACTGGAGACTGCCCTGCAGGCTCACATCGCGATGACCGCGAAAGGCCCGTACAAAAAAAGGTTGCAACAGCACCTCAAAGAGACGAAATCCCACGCCAAACAGGTCGAGCGCCGGATCAAGAAACTCGGCGGCGGTGGACAGACCCTGCAGGGGGCCGTCGGCAAATTGACCGCGGCGGCGAAGGTGTTGTAGACGGCGCCGGCCGAGCTCGTCTGCGCCATGTGCTCGACGATCACCCGC